>JAEOSY010000386.1 GCA_016840125.1 Candidatus Helarchaeota archaeon
AGTAGGCAGGGAAATAGCTGTACGGGTAGTTTGACCCCCTTAATGTAGAGATTGTTATCTCCAAAGAAAATGATTTAGTAATGAATCATCTGAGATGATCTGCCCCCTTCATGCGCATCGATACTTTCCCCCTTCGTCGTCCTATTTTGTGCAATTACGCACACTTCTGTAAGCATGGACAAAGGCAAAGGGAGCTGGGCGGGAGATGCTGTCTTTCTGTGTTGGAAATAAGTGTCAGATTTGATCGTAGCTAATTCAATTAATGACTTTTCAGATAAAATCGTTTTATCATTATTCTGATGGGCGTCTAAGTTCTATCGCTCTATTTAATAATGCTGCTGCTAAAAGTTCCAACTCATCTGGACTTCCATCAATATGAAGGAACTTTAAGGCTGGGCTATCCTGTTGTACGATAACCTCATCTGCGCTACGGAGCTGATCAAGCTCATTTGCATCAAGGTCAATCAAATGGCCACCCTCACTAGATTCATACTTGATTTCTATTCTCATCAAGTCCCCCTTTCATTCGCTTGCGGTTGTCTTCATGCACATAAGAACTATATGTTGCTTTATAACTATTTTTGTTTGGTATGAAAACAACTTTTTTAATTAGTTCAAATTTTATATCTATCTCTTGGCTTGTAACAACTGAAAAACCATACTGAGAACTTTTGTATTTGGGTGTCTTCCCCCGAGCGATATAATCATTAATTCCATCTAATTGGTCTTTAATTCTGGAATGGATCTTATTGTTTGCGAATTGAATAAAATTAGGAGAAGGTATTTCATTGAGATGCAGTGTGCGGAAACTTTTATTTAATTCATACCCAACACTATTGCGTCCACAAGCTATAGCGGCCAGAGTCGTTGTTGCAGTACCTAAAAAGGGGTCCAGTACAGTATCAAGTTTCGATGAAAACATATTAATAAGCCGAAATGGAATTTCAAACGGAAATGCCCCGCTTCTTTTTCTGATTTTTTTCTCATTAAGATCTTGCCTAACCCCGTTAAATTCCCACATATCAGAAAACCAAATATTTCTCTCGCCCCAAAAATAAGAACTCTGTCTTCTATTTTGTTTTTCCTCTTCATTCTTAAACTCTCGTTTATCTGGTTTACGCAGTATCAGTATTCTTTCGTGCTCTAATGTCACATATGCTCCACCTGGCAGCATACCAGATCCCATAAATTTTGTTGGTGAATTTGAAGGTTTTCTCCAGATTATCTCAGGGAGAATAATAAATCCGATGTTATTACAATGCTTGATAATTTCAGAATGGTTTGGGAAAAGCTGAAATTGACCGCCAATAGTTCTAGTAGCGTCGCCTATATTAATGCATGTATGCCCACCAGGTATTAAAACTCTATAGATGGCCTCCCATACTTTTTTTAATTCGGCATGCATTAATTGAAATGCTAAGAATCCATCCCCACCTTCTATATAATCTCCAATTTCGGGATTCATTTTTTTGAACATTTCATCCCACATGGCAATCATGGGATACGGTGGCGACGTTATTACTAAGTGAACGCTATCTGAATCAAGTTCATTAAGATTACGCGAATCTTTGTAATAAAATTTATGGATTGTATACATTAGCGGCCCTCCCCCTTACTGTAAATTGCCATACTTATTCATTACCACAAATAAATGAAAAAGTCTAGTTTTATAATAATTTGATTTTATTATATTTTATTATTCCAACGAAAATGAGAGGGGGCAGGATAATATTGGGGCATCGATAGGGGTTCTTTGTGTAGGACCCAAAATGAGTGTATTTTTAAATGCTAACTAAAAATCAAATTAGGACACTACCCAAAATTTATATAGCCATTTTTCCGGAATAGCATAACCTACCTACCGTAGCAGGGCACGGTGTTGCATCAAAGTTTTCTTCCGTGAATTAACCCTTTCCATCGCTGGTCCGACCTGGGTTTCACCTGCCGCCCTTTCGGGTATTTAAATTTCAAAGAGCGAAGATTTCAGTCTTCCATTAATCTATTTCAAAACCAAAGAGTGGGTCATTGCCACTGCCGATCCTGAAACCGGAAGTAGCTCCGGAGCCGGTCGTGCTTTCCTGGCCCCTTAGCCCAAGATAGGACAATGCAAGGCGAATAAGCGGATTGTCAAACTGTGTGCCGGCGATATCGCGCTCGGCGCCGCCATATTGCAGGCCGGGCATGATCCGTTGAAGCTCGGCGGCTGAAAGTGTGCCGGTCTGTGGTACGGCGGTCAGCTGGCGGCCCTCGCGCTCGCGGGCAATGTCACGGCGCTGTTGTTC
>JAEOSY010000001.1 GCA_016840125.1 Candidatus Helarchaeota archaeon
ATTTCAGATACTAATTTCCGAGAATTATCCTTCAGAGCAAAAATAATATAATAATCCGTCTTAGTTAATGATATATCAAGCTCTCTAACTTCATCGGGGGTTGAAAGTACATCTAGCCCAATAGTGAGATCATCTATCTTACCAACTTGGCGCGTGAATGAGACCAATGAATCCAATTCACCCAAACTTCGTAGTCGGGCATGAAGAAACATGAGATTACCACTAGCTTGGGTTACATTATAAATAAATTTATTTTCACCCAGCTTTTGGAAAATATCCTCCCGATTTCTTGCGTTTGAGGTTCCAAACATTATAACATTAATAAACGGGATGACCATTCCACTAACTCTTGCATTAAATCTTGTAATGATCCCTCTCTCTACCAATTTCTTAATACGTTTATGAACGGAATTTGTAGACAGGTTGAACATCTCGGCAATTTTCCGATAGGGCATTCTTGAGTTTCCCATCAATACGAATGCTATCCCATAATCCGTTTCATCCATAGAGAGCCCATTTGTTTGTTCATCGAATTATACGTAGATTTAAATGAACTTTTTTCTATATGATTTTATAGTGGAGTTGAAATAAAAATGATACAATCGCCTATTTCCTTACCTCAAGAGATAAAACGCCTTCAACACATGAAGCAGAAAACGGTCACTACTCCGCATGAAATCTGCTTGGAGCGTGCTAAACTTTTCACGGAATCCTATAAAAAAACAAAAGAAATGGGATTTCCTCCGATATTGCGATTTGGAAAGGCAATGGAACATTTACTGAAAAAAATGACAATTAAAATTTGGGATGATGAATTTATCGTTGGAAATCGTTGCACCAAATACAATGGAACTCCCATGTTCCCTGAGGTAAGAGTAGATTCATTGGATCAAGATTGCGAGTTGTATAATCGCCGGGATTTTCAAAAAATCTTTATAGCTGAAGACGATATTCAAACTTTAAAAGAGGAGATCATTCCATACTGGCGTGATGAAGAAACTACTGTCCAGGCCCGTTTTGAAGAACTACTTACTCCCGAACTCAGAAAAATTATGGATACCTTAGTTTTTGTTGTAGACACTCAGATGACGAACGGCTTTGGACATTTCCTGCCAGGACATGAAATTATTTTGAAAAAGGGGATAGGAGGATTGTTAGTAGATGCCAACCGTAAATTGCGAGAATTTACAGGGTCTTCTCCAGACGATAATAAGAAACGGAACTTCTTGCAAGCGGTTATTCTTGAATTAAACGCCGTAAAACATTTTATTATGCGATTCTCCAATCTGGCACGCGAGATGGCAGCGCAAGAAAAGAGTTCTGACCGTCAGAAAGAACTTTTGGAGATATCTGAGATTTGCGAAAACATATCTGAAAATCCCCCTAATACCTTTAAAGAAGCCCTCCAATTGATTTATTTCAATCATCTAATCTGTGGGCTCGAAGATGGTGGATTCGCCATTAGCGTCGGGCGATTAGATCAGTATCTATACTCCTTTTACTTGAAAGATAAGGCTGAGGGAAAGCTAACCCAAGAGGAAGCACAATTTTTACTTGAAATCTTCTTTATCAAACTCACCACCTTATGGAATTTTGTATTAAATAAAGGTACTGTGGCGGCTGAAGGTCCCCCCATTGCAGAGAACCTGACCATTGGAGGGGTTGATGCTGAGGGGAAAGACGCCACAAATGAATTATCATACCTAATTCTTGATGCCTATACTCATCTACAAACTGTGCAACCAACCTTCTCTGTCCGCCTTAATAAAGACAGCCCAGAAGATTTCATAAGAAAAACAGGGGAGGCAATTAAAAGTGGTGCTAGCCTCGCATTATTTAATGATGAGGTGATGATAAAAGGGCTAATGAATCGTGGCTACACTCTCGAGGATGCCAGACATTACGCCCCAATAGGCTGTGTAGAACCTCAACATCCTCACAAATCTTTTGGCTCCACCAACGCGAACCAACTTAACATCGTAAAATGTATACAATTAGTCATCTCTAACGGCGTTGATCTTTGTACCGGTGCTAAATATGGGCTTAAAAATAACCAAGAAATATCCTCTTATGAAGATTTCTGGAACAGTTTCGTTGCTCAAATGAAGTATTTCCTCAAATATATGGTACAAATCATGGAGAAACTCGATCAAGCATTCGCTGAACTCAATCCTCAGCCCTTCTTTTCAGCATTCATTGATGATTGCATTGAAAAAGGACTAGACGTAACCCAAGGGGGTGCGACTTACGACTTCACTGGACCCCAACTAATTGGGTTAGCGACAGTGGCCGATAGCCTCGCAGTTGTGAAAAAAATGGTTTTTGAGGAGAATCAACTTTCCCTTAAAGACCTTGCTCGGATGCTGAAGAAGGATTTTAAGGGCAAAACTCTCGAGCGTAAAGCCAAAGAATGGCGTCAAATCTTCATGAATAAGGTTCCCAAGTTCGGACAAGATAATGATTACGTAGATCAAATTGCGGTTGATGTGGCGCGGCTATATTGTGACGAGATCGCTCAATACAAAAATTATCGTGGTGGGAAATATAATCCTGGTATTTATTCCACTGCTTTTCACTTAGCATTTGGTGTCTTCACGGGTGCAACACCGGATGGGCGAAAAATGGGGCAACCTCTCTCAAATGGACTAGGCTGTACGCATGGAATGGACATTAATGGGCCAACTGCCCTCATGAATTCCGTTAAAAAACTTCCCCACGAATTGATGACTAATGGAAACTCCTTTATTTTGGCATTTCAACCGAATTCGGTCGTAATTGATAAATTCTTACCACTTATCCGCTCATTTTTTGAAGATAATGGGGGCTATCATTTGCAGTTCAACGCGGTCGGCAAAGACGTACTTCTTGATGCCCAGCAACATCCCGAAAATTACCGAAACCTCATCGTGAGGATCGCGGGCTACTCCGTTTACTTCACTGAACTTTCCAAGGGGGCTCAGAATGAAATTATTAATCGCACAGAATGTTTATTATAATTGAAAGAAGAAGTGAATCTTATGAAAAGTAGATTTCCGTACTATTTACTTGCCTTAGCCGTTGGCGGTGTGTATTTCAGTTTATTTGCTCTAGCGCATGTATATCTCGGATTTACAGGCTGGCTTCCTATCATTGATTGGATGTATTTTATTTTTAACATAGCTATAGTCGCCATTTTCCTCGTTAAAGACACTCTAGATGAAAAAAACATGAAAAGTGGAGAGACTCCTATAGGACCATCTTGGTTTGAACATGCCCCATTTGTCGTGGTGATTGCTTTCCAGTCCGCCATCTCCATCATATTTGACACTGATCCCCTCATAAGCAACATCAAAATCGTCATATTTGTGCTAGCTCTGATCGATTTCATCTGGGATTTAAATCAAGACGCAAGATCTGGATGGGACCGCTAAGGTTTCCTGTCCAGCTCACATTCTATTCTTTTTAATAAACGCAGCCGCAACTTTTATCTTTTTTACTCCTCTTAGTTTTTGTATTTCCACCTGAATTACAGAAATCCTCCTCGTAGTTGATTGGGGATACATCGTCATCGTCGGAATCAAAAATTAACAATTAATTAGTCACAACACGTTACCTTTAAATAGGACGATGTATTAATTCAACTTAAGGTCACAGAATGTGACTATATAAACGTGAAAAAACAAAATTCAAAAATAAATTGAAGGGCACTAAAATGGATTCTGAAACTGAATTTGTAATATCTGATGAAACTATCGAAGCAAATACTATAACTCTTACGAAAAGCGAATATGATGCGTTACAACAGAAGATTGAAGACACCAAAGAGTTAAACGACAAAGTTCTACGACTTCAAGCAGAATTTGATAATTATAAGAAATTTATGGAGCGACAGAAAATTAATTGTCTCAAGTTTGGCAATCAGAAACTATTAAAAGAATTTATTAAGATTTATGATGATTTAAAGAGAGCCCTAAATGGGCATGATGATTCTCAATTCACTGGATTAAGACTGATTTTGAATAACTTTAGTGCCCTTCTTAAGAGCGAAGGTATCGAGCCCATCAAAGCGGAGGGAACGGAGTTCAATCCAGAAATACATGAATGTATGATGGTTGAACAAAATCCTTTCCTCCCAGAAGGGGCGATTACCGAAGTTTTTGAAGATGGGTATTATTTAAACGGAAAGGTCTTGAGACCTTCGAAAGTTAAAGTTAATAAATAAAATGGAGATGAAATGATGGCAAAAATAATTGGAATAGATTTAGGAACGAGTAACTCCGCAGCAGCGGCCTATATTGGTGGCAAGGCAAGCATTATTCCGTCTGCAGAAGGCGTGACGATAACAGGTGGGAAAGCATTTCCGTCCGTTATTGCCTTCACAAAGGATGGACAGCGATTAATAGGAGAACCTGCCAGACGACAAGCTGTATCTAATCCTGAACGAACCATCACGGCAATAAAACGAAAAATGGGAACGACTTACAAAGTCACAATTGATGGAAAATCGTATTCACCCCAGGAAATTTCTGCTATGTTGCTTCGCAAAATCAAGGAAGATGCGGAAGCGTTTCTTGGAGAGGAGGTCAAACAGGCGATCATCACAGTCCCCGCATATTTCAATGATAATCAGCGCCAAGCAACGAAAGATGCTGGACGAATTGCAGGATTAGAAGTTCTTCGATTAATTAACGAACCAACTGCCGCAGCTTTTGCGTATGGGTTAGATAAGAGCGGTGCCAGCATAAAAATCGCTGTGCTCGATTTAGGTGGTGGAACCTTTGATGTTACCATCATGGAAATGTCAGAGGGCGTCTTCGAGGTGATCTCTACTAGCGGAGATACGGCCCTCGGTGGTACGGACATGGACAAGAAACTCGTCGAATACATTACAGGCGAGTTTCAGAGGGAACATGGCATCGATCTGAATCAAGATCCGATAGCAATGGAACGCGTGCGGGAAGCAGCCGAAAAAACAAAGATTGAACTTTCTACGACACTAACTTCAGAAATTAATCTCCCCTATGTTACGGCAGATTCGACCGGACCCAAACATTTACAGATGACCTTGACGCGTGCGAAATTAGAACAAATAATTGAATCTGTTATCAATCGATTAGATGGACCTATAAAAAGAGCACTCAAAGATGCAACTATCGATTCTGGTAAGATTGACAAGATCATTCTTGTAGGTGGTCCCACACGAATGCCCTCAGTGCGTGCGAGATTTGCTAAGTTCTTTGGGAGAGAACCAGAGCGCGGCGTAGATCCAATGGAATGTGTGGCCATGGGTGCATCGATCCAAGGCGCAGTTTTGCAAGGTGACGTAACAGATATGATTCTTCTAGATGTGACTCCGCTTTCATTAGGTGTGGAAACACTGGGAAATGTTTTCACGAAGCTGATTGAACGAAACACAACCATTCCCACAAAAAAGACGGAAACATTCAGCACCGCAGCGGATAATCAACCCAGTGTCGAAATTCATGTTTTACAAGGAGAACGAACAATGGCAGCTCAAAATATTACCTTAGGCAAATTTAATTTGACGGGTATCCCGCCAGCACCCCGTGGCGTCCCTCAGATTGAAGTTACATTCGATATTGATGCCAATGGTATTCTGAATGTATCTGCAAAGGATCTGGGTACGGGTCGGCAACAGGCAATTACAATTACCGCGTCGAATAAGATGGAAGAAGATGACATCCAGCGGAAAGTTAGAGAAGCAGAACAATACGCTGAGGAAGACAAACGAACTAGAGAGCTTATTGATTCAAAAAATCAGGGTGAATCCCTTATCTATCAAACAGAGAAGCTCCTACGTGATAATGCTGATAAAGTCGATGCAACATTGAAAAGCACAATCGAGCAAAAGATTCTGGCACTAAAAGGTGCTATTGAAGGCACTGATTTGAGTAGAATTAAATCAGCAACCGAGGATTTGACAAAAGCTCTTCATGAGTTATCAGCTCGGATGTATCAATCACAAGCGCAAGGTTACCCAGGAGCACAAAGTTATCCTGGAGCGCAAGGTTATAGCGGCGCTCAAGGCACAACTGCTGAAGAGGATTATGCAAAACAAGCTCGGGCCACTCAAGTAGATGATGATGTCGTAGATGCCGAGTACAGTGAGGATTAACCTCCCAAACTTTCTTTTTTATTATGAACCTTCACGGGTGAGGAAATATGGCACAAAAGGATTATTATAAAACTTTAAAAGTTGATAAGAACGCCTCTAAGGAGGACATAAAGCGCGCTTTTCGCAAGATGGCACGGAAATATCATCCAGATGTGAATCCAAATAACAAACGGGCTGAAGAAAAATTCAAGGAAGTTAATGAAGCCTATGAAGTATTGAGTGATGAGAAAAAGCGTGAGATGTATGATCGCTTTGGGACAGCTAGTCCTAATGGCTTTGGCGCTTCTGGGACACGACCTAGGGGTTCTACTTATCAGCGACAATCCTCTGGACCTGTAAACGTCGATTTCAACGATATTTTTGGTGGAAGAACGCAAGGGGGTGCTGGTGGTTTCGACTTTTTCAATGATCTCGGAGATATCTTTGATGTATTTTCCAATCGACGGGGTGGTCCTCAACGTCGACATACACGCCGCCCTGAAGCTGGGGAAGATTTACGGTATGATATGGAAGTCAGCTTTGAAGAGGCTTATTTTGGTGCTAGCCGCACTGTTAAGTTTAAACGGTTTGAAATTTGTCCTGATTGTAATGGTATAGGTGCTAAAGATGGAAAAATAGATACTTGCCCAAGCTGTGGTGGCGCTGGCGAGGTAAGACGTGCCCAAAACACTCCCTTCGGGCAAGTGATGCAAGTAGGTGCTTGTCCGCAATGTAATGGAACTGGACATACTGCTACAAACCCATGTCCTACTTGTCGCGGCACTGAAAAGGTTGAACGCATGCGTCAATTAGTCGTAAAAATTCCCCCCGGGATTAAAGACGGAAATAAACTCAGAATGACCGGTGAGGGGCTGCCTGGTACACATGGAGGTCCCGCAGGTGACCTCTACATCGCAGCTCATCTGAAACCCCATTCTTACTTCCGACGAGCTGGTGATAACATTGAATATGATACCACAATTAATTACACGCAAGCTGCCTTAGGGGGTAAGATTAAAGTCCCCACTATGGAAGGCGAAGTTAATCTAACTATCCCTCCAGGTACTAAAAATGGTACTAAATTACGTCTGCGAGGAAAGGGATTTAAAAAATTCAAAAACCCTGCTCGAGGTAATCAGCTAGTAAAAATAAACATTCGCGTCCCACAGAACCTAACAACTCACCAACGACAATTAATGGAGCAGTTGGCTGCCGCAGGTATTTAAGTTCAAATTTATTATCCCAAATCTACCTTTTCTTGTTCTTGACGCTTTTTATTAAATTCATTCAGTGCATTTGTGGCAGATGTAACTACTTCTATGATTTGTAAAGCTGCAGTGGGGCAGTTATTTTCTCCCAGTTCTACACCTAACTGTAACAGATTGGCAACCGCATTGAAAAGCTCCTCTTTTCCAAAATATTGTTCCAGCGATTGTTTTATTTCATCAATTGCCCAGTCTGTAAATGCAATAGGTTCAGCTCCCTCATAAGCCAAGTCTAATGCGTCTTCGATAATTGGATGTAGTTCTCCTTTTTTTTCTTCACTCATTCTTCTCCAAGATATTAAGACGTTTGTTGAATAAAAGTATAAAATCACTTTACAGAAATTTTTGTGAGGGGCAAAAAAGGACTGGATAAGGCTTTGCACTGACTAATGCAGCATTTAGCTGCTGCTGGTATAAAGATCTTTTATTTCAAATCAACAGCGAGTATATTTGCGGATTTATAAAGGACTTTTTTAACAATATTTTTTAATTTTTGTTTTTTACTTGTTTTTTTATTTATCACAATTTCAATTTCGGACCCTGCAATTTCGATCCTATCGTTATCATTATCACAGAGCATTGCAGTGATTAGATATTCGTCATCTTTAACTTTTGTGGAGAGATGAATTACCTTTTCATGGATGGTATCAGGGGCAATCTTAAATGGAGGATGTTCTTTTCCGGCAGGTAAATTGAGAGGATCAACATGAAGAAAAACATTAACTGGAAATTTCCCCATATTCTTTAAATAGAATTTTAACGGGACTTCAATTTTATCAATAATATCAAATTCTTTATTCCCTTCAATTTCACATTTTTTTACAATTACTTTTGGAATAGGGTACATTCTAAGGTGTTCATCAGATATAATATATCGATATGAGTGATAGTTAAACTTCTCAACTATTTCCCGAATTAGTTTGATATCGCAATCGAAGTTATCTCTGATCCTTGATATCGGTATCCGAAAATCATAGCTTCCCGCCAGTTTATTTATAAATTTTATCACATATGATATTATATCTCCTGGCTCAGTTTTAGATCGTTCAAATTCACTTAACCTTTCCCAAATCTCAGAAAAAATTTTATCTTCCCATGATCTACTTACGGATTCTCTTCTAAATCCCATAAAGGGGACATGCAAATGAATCTTTACTCTTTCTAAGTTCCTATCTAATGGAGTGATCGAAAAATCTAGCACCTTATATTTTAAGGGATCAGTTGCCATGAGATGAGTTTTTTTTCCGTGCTTAGCAATAATTTGTTTTGGTAGTTTTGATTTTTTAGTAAAAACCTTAGCTTTAATATCAAATAACCAATTCAAAATAATTTCAGATGCTACTTGTGGCGACAGGTTATATTCACGTTCATATCTGTAAGCAGGCAAGTGTTTATCCCCGTTAACCTTTGTTTCTCTATCTTTTATACAAACTAAAAGATCTATATATTTTGATTGCTCTTTGAAGAAAAAAAAAAAGTTGGGAAGTAGTTGCGCTTACATCATGAAGAGGAATCGGGGAGCTACCAGGTCGAGAGCGGGCATAAGCACACTTAGGAGCCACGCAAGTAACAATGCTACAAAAATTGAACTAGTCATGATGTTCCGGTTGCTTTTTCGAAAGAGTCCTGCTTTTAAAACTCCAACCATAACTTCAATCATCACGAACACGAATGGGAGTATAACGAACATTGGCGGAAGCCAGTCGAGCGAGACACCCATGTTCGCGGGAATCATGCCGCCCATCCCAGTTGAAAACACATCGAAACCACCCGCTGCAAGTAGCATCGTAGTCATAATACCCATTGCCAACCCTTGGATAATGCCTGTGATTATAGACGCCTTGACAATTTCCTTCACCCGGGTTGGTAATAGCCCTGAAGTGTCTTGAAATTGATAGAGCTTGTTTTGAATCAGCCCCCGAAAGAAGAGTTCGAAGACTAGCAGACCCACAAACAGGTAGAGGAAGAGTTCTAGGAAGCCCGCAAAGCGCCAGATGAATAGGTTATGGAGAGTTGCCGAAGACGCCAAGTTCAAAGTAACATAGAGAACCAAGAATAATAGAAAACCATAAAAAGCTCCTCTCAAGTACGATTTAGGTTCCTTGGTGAGCCCAAAATCACGTAACTCGAGGTTGTATTTCCTTTTCTCGTACCACATGAGCACGATAACCACCGGAATCATTAGTAACCCTAGGATGAGGATCGGGAAGGCTATTAAGTTAGACGCAAGGAAGTCAGTAGGCATGAACGAAAGTAAATCAAGTCCCGTTACAATCGGTGCAACTAGAAAAGATATTCCCACAAAAATGATGCCATAGATGAGAAACATTTTCCATTTCTCTTTCTTTTTCATTTTCATTGCTTTTTTTGGTAAGTCCATTTTAGGCTTTAGCCAATTTCCAAGATAATCCATAAGTGGCAAAATAATAATAAATCCACCAAGCCCTACTAGCATTGCTGAAAACGAGGTTCCAACCACCGTAATGCTATCTACATCTAGAGCCCCCGGATAGTTCGTTTCTGCCTTCAATTTCATAGACTCTTCAAACCAATCAATAACTTCTATAACTGTGGTCTCGTCTTGACCCTCCAGCGCATGTCCGAGATCTGGGATTACAACCAGCCGTCTGGCTGTTCCGTTAAACGCTCCATAGGTCTGACTGCTATTTATATCTGTTTGGTCTATGACTCCATTAGTTGCCCAAAAATTAGAATTGCTCATTCCGTACATTAATTCATATGCGCTATCTACACTGAAGGCTTCATCTTGAGCTCCAATGATATTCATGTAGTTGTTTGGGCGGGTGTAATTCGTTCGTCCTTCAATAACGGCGTTCTGAACCGCATCTTGGGGGTTGTACCAGATATTGGGATAGACTACCGGAATACTAAGGAAAAAGGCGAGTCCCTCACCAAAACCCTCACTGATATTGAGGAAAGGTCCTCCAATCCCAACGGTGGCATTAAGCCAGTTATATCCAAGCTCTTGATCAAGAATTGAAGCAACCGTCGCAGAGAATGATCCCATAGAATGTCCAACAAGGCCAATTCTATTCGTATCAATCTTCAATACCGAACTACTATCTCGCAGGTATTTCACCGCCGAGAGTGTTACGTTTTCCCACGTTGGCGTCATGCCCCCACCTGAAGCTCCATGCCCATTTCCCGTGATCGAAAGACAGACAAAGCCACGTTTGGTTAACTCATAGGCTAACCCTCGGAAGTAAACCTTCGAACTCAGGAATCCATGAACAAGTACCAAGGCAGGTCGTTGATTCCCATAGATATCATGTTCTGGGAGTGGCTCAAACAACATACAATCAATGTCTAACTGTTCGCCAAATACTGACAAATTGGCGTCCGTCTTGATCGAGAATTGACGGATCGTACAAGGAGCGAGTATCACATTAAAGACGAGGCTTAGTATTAATCCTACCGCTATAAGTCCAATTCCCATTACTAGAAATATCCGTTTTATCCACTTCATCCAAACATCAGGAATTTTAATCAACTTAAGTCCTCACTTTTTATTAAATGAAAAAGTATTTGATCTCTCGAATAGTTCGAATTCAAACTTTTATACTTTTAGTTCAAAAAAAGAAAAAAGGGTAGGAAGTATTTTAGTCTGAACCACCAGCAATGATAAGGATACCATCAATGAGAATGAGGATTGCTTCAAAGGTTATATATGGGATAGCAAAAGGGATGAAAAGATCTAGGATTGTATAGGGTTGGACTATCGCGAATGTCGTACTGTCAATGGTAAATAAAATGTAGAAGGCTATCATTAAAACTGCTACCATTAAGAGAAGGGCGCCACCAGATCTCCGATCTGCAATCCCTAGGATACCTCCTAAGAGAACTAAAACGATAAGCACTAGATTTATTATCCAGTTGAAGATACCAACCGGATCTGCGGGGAATCCACCAGCTATAAGAGACCACATGAAATAGAAACAGAGAAGTATTCCAGCGATTAAGGCGAGGATTCCACCAATCTTCTTTAACACACTCATTTTTATTTCCGCTCGAAATTATTTATTAATAATATACTGTTTCACATCAAGGATTTAAAAATTTACTATGGAATTTTCTTTTTATTCTAATACGTCTGCCGATTAAAGACTAGAATCGAGGTCTATGAGGTATTTTATGGTTGCTTGCAAACTTCTGTCTAATTTTTTCTGCTCAATAACCTTAGGCGTATCCTCCATGACATGCCAAGTATCTGGATACCCGTCACGTGTCAGTCCCATGAGTGTTATCGCTTTCAATCCTTTCTTTGAAAAATTAGCAGCATCGGATCCACCGAAACGCACAACTTTAATCGGTAAATGTGTATTTGATTTTTGAAACGCTCTTGCTAATTCAAAGGAGTGTGTGGCTGTGAAATATGGCTCCTTTGAAATAATGCTTATTTCGCCTTTTCCCACCATATCAAAATTTATGGTTTTAGATTTAGCTAACTCATCCCGATGCTTCGCTACAAACCTTTTGCTGCCTCTCATATTCTCTTCACACGCAAAAGAAATGAACCACAGTTCAATATTTTTTAACTGTTGGACCGAAAAGTGATGGGCAAGTGCGAGGACAACTGCTACTCCCGATAGATTATCGTGGGCCCCTGGAATTACAAATTTTGAATGGAGTCCGAAATGTAGATACCCCGTCATTACAAGGCAGACTAGTGTGATACTGAAAAAACTATAATTCGTAATAGGAGATGAAAGTAGCAGGAGATCAAGAACAAATTTTACTATTGCGACAATCAAACTCAAGATAATGGTAGCTACTGTCGAATAAGCAAGGATCCCAAATTTAGCTTTCAATTTTTTAAAAAGCGGAAATTCGTAGGCACTGTCATGATGTCCACTGCAGATAACAATCTGCTTGGACTTTCCGGAGGGATTTAATTTCCCGATGACATTGGTACCCGTTCTTTCTGGAAAGAAAAAATCAACATATTCTTTAAGATATCGTTGCTCAAAGAGGTAAGCCGTTAAAGCGTACGTAAATAAAAGGAAGCTGACAATTGGAATCAACAAAAAAAGAGCAGTTCCTCCGATTATTGCAATCCAAGCAACCAACGTGAAATCTAAGAAGGCGGCTGGATGACATTTAAAATCTTCTAACTCTATCGAATCAACTTTTTTTTCCAAAATTTCTTTTATTTTTAATCCCGCTTTCTTCTCTTGGGAATATGTTCCCAGCCGTGGACCAATCGCATCGCAAATCTCTTTAATAAAGTTATACATCGCAAATTTTTCCTTGCTTGCAGCCATTTCTTGTCCCCAATAAGTGATAGTAAATTAATTTTGGTAAAATCTAATTAAGAAGATTATCAAGTAATGTAATAAAAGTTATATCCAATACAACCATTATAACGAAGTATTAAGAGAACGGTGAAATAGTCTTGGTTGAACCTAAAAATTGGGGCGCGTACCCAGAAACACTTCCTTTACTAATTGTGTTTGCTATCTTTGCTTTCGCTATTTTCGCCTTTTGTATAAAAACTAGAAAAAAGGAGAAACTATTAGAAAGACGAATCACAGAAATTAGTTTAGGCGTCTTATTCTTAGTGACTGCATTTCTTTTTCCTCCGCTAATCCCCACTGACATGATATTGTTAATTAATATAGTAATTATAGCTACATCGATCTTTTTCGCCCTATTACTTCTCTCTCAATGGCTCATCGTGCGGAAACTCCGAGAAGCTGGAGCGATTGAAGCCCTAAAACAGCGTGACCACGATTATTTTCGCCAACAATTTGAGCAATCCTTCGATGATCTGAAACATGATACAGCTAGAAAGAGTCTGCATTTAATTAGTCCAACCGTAATTCTTGTTTGTGTTCTTATAGGGAAAATAGCTGTGAATGAAACTTTATCTTTAACTTTAGTAATAGTCTTAGGCTCCTTCTTTCTGCTTCTATTTGCGTTTGTTGATATTGTCCGGCTTTTAAAATTCGAATGGGTGCCACCAAAAATCACAGGCATGTTCTCAAAGGCTATGAAAAAGCATGAAATTGGCTCCTTCACCGCTACTTTTGATATGGTTTTAGGGTTAGTGCCTGCCGTGTTCTTTTTACCACTCTCACTAGTCGCGGCTATCGGAATGATTTCCGCACTTGCAGATGCGGCTGCATCGATCGTTGGGAAGCGCTGGGGCAGGCATAAATTTCCAAAAGGTGGCAAAAAATCAGTTGAAGGCTATATTGCTGGATCCGCTGTAGCTTTTATCATTGGTTATATCGTGGTTCTAATTTTCGGGTTTTTATTTGGAAATCCAATTACCCCTTTAACATTTTTAATCCCGTTGGCTTTTGCCGGTGTTGCAGCTCTGACATTTTTTATCTTGGACGTACTTAGCTTACCGTTAGATGACAACGTCCTCAATCCTGTTGGTATTACATTTGCATTTCTTCCACTTTGGTACGTCCTGTTACCATTACTTGCCGGTCTCGGAATAACACTCTAATCGATCGGAATTCCACCTTTCTTAAGTACCATCATACTGAAGCTCAAGCCCAAGAAATCCTTAAATTTTTCATAAAGTTTTTCCAAATAATGTCCATATCTGCATTTTATTACTCCCTCTGTTACACCACGTGTAATAGGGGATGGCGGTAAATAAATTACCCTGAGAGGTTTTTCCTTGAATGATATTAACTCCCCCGAAAAGCTCTGGATTATATATTACTTTCAAATCCGGGATTTTTGCGATTTCAATATTGAAAATTTCAAATTCTTGATTATCAGTCTGTTCTAAACAATAAATTAAAGGTCCATTTGTAATTGCAACTCTCCCACGATTTGCCTTAATTCGTGGGTCACTTTGCTCAAGTTTGGGCTCCATGTTGAACTTTAATTCAATCTTATCATTATTCGACCAATTTCGGGGAATTTCTATATAAGTACCGGGTATTAATTCCAGTGAAAATTGTTTATCATTGATGTTAAGAGATGTTTTATAACTCCAAATTGGAATTCGCAAAAATAAAGAGAATTCTCTGGGATTTTCAAGGTTCAGCGTTATTTCCACATTTCCTTTCCATGGAAATTCACTTTTTAATATTAAATTCACTTCACCTTGTTTGGTCAAAGTTAGATTTGTTTCATTCCCAATATATTGATGCACCCAAATTCCGCCGTCAGAAGAACTATAGATATATTTTCCCAAAGAATCTATCGTTCGTGCCACATTCGGAGGACAACATGCACACTCAAACCATTCAGCTCGATTATCTTTGCCATACGAAACCAGAGGGTTATTATAGGTGTAGGATAATCCATCGATAGATTGCCCTACGAGAAATGCATTGTATAGAACCTTTTCCAGTAAATCGGCATACTTACAGCGACCTGTAATCTGTAACATTCGCCAATTCCACATAATGTTGCCAATTGCAGCACAGGTTTCAGAATAAGACTCTTCATTTTTTAATTCAAAATCCTTCCCAAACCCCTCAATTATTCCTATTGCCCCGATCCCTCCTGTAATGTACATACGGCACATTACCATCCGAACCCAAATTTTACGTAAAGCATTTAGAAGGGCTTTCTCACCCGTTTCTGAATATAAATCTGCCATAGCAGAGTAAAGATACATTGCTCTCACAGAGTGACCCACAGGTTCAGTTGCTTCTCGCACAGGTACATTTAGTTGAGCGTAATTTCCAGTCCAGTGTTCTGTAAAAAATCGTATTGCATTTTTTAAAGAGAATTTCAATTCGATTGCTGGAACTTTATAATCCAGTTTTAATGAATTCTTTGAGGGATGTTCTTTTTCAAACTCTGCTCTTATTTTTTTGACTCTCGCCAAAGTTCTTTCCCTATCAAAAACCTGCAAAAGCGCTTTTCCTTGATAATTGGATATTTGACCCCGCCTATCAATGAACTTTTTGGCGAGATTCAGATATTGGGCCTTATGTGTTACTCGGAACAACTCAATTAGGGCTAGTTCTAATTCCTCATGACCTGGAACTCCGTCCCTTTTTCCTTTGAGATAGAGCCGTACAAACAGATCTGCAACTTTTTCGGCGATCCTCAAAAGATTTTTTTTATTAGTCGCTTGATAATGCGCGATAGCAGCCTCAATTAAATGACCGGCACAATACAGTTCATGGAATACATACCAATTAGAAAATCTTTTCTGTGGAAAATTAAGCGAATAGAAAGTATTTATGTATCCATCGTTGTATTGCGCTTTCCCAAATAATTCAATTAATTCATCCACTTTAGCTTCTAATTCGGGGTCTCCTTTGACATGTAAAAAGTAGTTCGCGCCTTCGAGCCACTTATACAAATCAGAATCCAAGAAATATAATCCCTGATGAACACCCTCTTTGACTCCCGCAGCTATTCTAAAATTATTAATATGATGATTTTCCTCAAGTTTTTGATGTTGGATAGGAATTGATATCTCACGATTAATTTTTTGTCGTTTTGCCCAGAATTTATCATTTATTTCAACTAAATGGAAAGGAACCGGCGAAAGTTTGTTAAAGGGTCTTTTTTCAATAGTCAATTCATTCCTCTTTCCTATCGGTTCAATGTAATTTATATAATTTTTCAAGTTGAACAATGGTCTCTCGAATATCATAATGTAGTTTAACTGCTTGCAGGCAGTTTTTCCGCATTTCACTGCGTAACGAGTCATCTTGCAGGAGGGTCACTATGTTATTTATAGCCTCGTTCGAGTCGGTAAATAAGAGTCCGGTCCCCTTCTGCACTACTTCTTCAATACCCATCGCTTTTCTGATGATGAGGGGTAATCCACTGTACCAATACTCGAGAATAGTCATATCGAAAATTTGAGCATCATTGGCAAAAATTAACCCCATATTGGAGATACTCATGGCGGTAAAAAGATCAAAATCACTAAGATATCCCGTAAAGGTTACATGGCGAGCTAATTGCCGTTCCTGAACGCGTTTCTTATAATCTTCTAAAAATGGGCCAGTCCCGACCATTAGGAAGTGTGCTAAAGGCTCTTTTTTTACTACAGCTGGAATTAACTGTAGTACCTCTTCAATTTTCTTTTCGGGGCTCATTCTCCCTACGAACAGTATGAGTTTTTTACCGGAAAGCGCATATTTCTGTCGAAATACCTCACACTCTTGAGAGGAGGGTTTGGGAAGGCTTTGGAGGTCAAGGCAAGTGGGGAAGAACTCGAAGGGGCCGTTAAATCCCCGCCGTTGAAGCTCATTTTTAACACCTTGGGTAGGAACGATGGTCAAGTTGAATTGGTTATAGACCAGCCGCTCGAGCCGATTGACCACTCGCGCGCTTCGTAAGAAAAAAAACGGGAGCGGCGCGTAATTCGTATAGTGAATTAAAGGGGTATGGTAAGAAATAACGCGAGGGATCCTTTGTACATAGGAAGTTATTAAAGCCAAGACTCCGATACCCGAACTGTTGGCGTGTACGACATCTAATGAAAAGGGAATACCAGTGATCATTTCTTTTATGGGAACGCAAACGGGGAAGTTCATATATTTCTGAAAAGCAATTGAGAAACCACGATAGACCGTGATGCCCTCTTTGATTTCTTCGATTGTAGGTTGATTCGAATGTCCGCGAGGTTCGAAAATGAGGATTTCGTGTCCTCGACGAGCCAATTCAGTGGTGATTTCCCGAAAAAACCTAGAAACTCCTGCAGGGAACGGCGGGTTGTAAATGATGCATTCCGAAAAGATTCCAATTCTCATTTCTTAACTTCCTTCTATCATTCTCCTCTTTTTATCCCGGGGCTTGGACTGATAACTCCATCCTTAAGAAGCTTCTGAACTTGCTCATCACTATAATTGAGAGAACGTAAGATTTCACCTGTATGTTCACCATATCCTGGGGCTCTCATTCGAATCTTCCCTGGAGTTTCAGAGAGTTTGAAGGGCATCCCTAAATATTTAATTGTACCTACTCGCGAATCCTCAAAATCTATAAACATTTCTCTCGCTTGTACTTGTGGATCATCCATAATTTCATCCAATTCATAAATTGGAGTGAGACAAATATCTTTTTTCTTTGATAACTCAAACCACTCGTCACGTGTTTTCGTGAGAAACGCTTTTTCTAGGACTTCAGTTATTTCTTTTTTCAAGTCACCTGTGGGTTGTTGGGTTTCAAATAAATCATCACGTTCGATGGCGGTACATAAGTTTCTCCAAAATTTTTGTTCAAGAGCACCTACGGCGATGAATTTATCGTCTTTCGTTTTATAAACTCCATAACCCGGCCGCCCACCGCTTAAACGTCCCCCACTCCGAGTTGGCAAGTTCTGTGACGCCCAGTACCTGGGAAATGCATAAACTAGCCAAGTCATTGCTCCATCAAGCATGGCAACATCAAGGTATTGTCCTTTCCCTGTGTGATTTCGTGCAATTACCGCCATGAGGATGGCTATTACTGCATTTAATCCACCACCGCCAATATCTGCCACTTGGACACCCATCAATTCAGGCTGATCTGGCTTTCCTGTCAAGCCTGCAATCCCGCCAACTCCTAGATAATTAATATCATGCCCTGGTAAATTTTTATATGGGCCATTTTGCCCAAATCCAGTCAGAGAACAATAAATAATCTTCGGATTAATCTTTCTAATAATATCATAATCAATTTTTAGCTTATTCACAACACCAGGGCGAAAGGTTTCCAGAATGACATCGGCAGTTTTCGCCAATTTATAAAATATTTCCTGCCCTTCAGGCATTTTTAAATTGAGAATGATGGATTTTTTATTACGATTCAAAGCAAGAAAGGTCGTACTCTCTTTATTTTTCCCCTTCTTTACGTAAGGTGTTCGCCAACGAACATAATCGCCTTGTATCGGATCTTCAACTTTGATAACTTCCGCTCCAAAATCCGCGAGTAGCATGGATGCAAATGGTCCGGGTAAAAGGCGTGAAAGATCAATTATTCGGATTCCTTCTAGAGGTAGTGTCATGGTAATAACTATGGATGTTTTTTTTAAAAAAAGGTAGGATGAGTGTTCTCAAGATGCTATCAAAGAAGGTGTCAGGCCTTCTTCAAAACATACATGAATATACACACACTTACAATTAGCCCAATGCCATATGAGATATTAAAGAGGGTCACTATCTGAGGATATAACACAGGATCTAAGAAGGTCATGAACAATACGATACTTAAAACCATAAGGGTCCCAATGACAACAATAAGTAATACTTTTTCAAATTTTTGGAACGGTTTCTCGGTTTGTGAAAAAATTCTCAGCCACAAAACAATTGCGATACCCAATAAAGGGAGAAATCCTATGTAAATTAAAGTAATTGGAAGTAATAATACGCCACTCAGCTGATCTCTAATATCTTCTAGATCTGCTTTATATCTATCATATTCTGCAGCATAAACTTTCCCAAAATCCTTCCGTACCCTTGTTTTATATCCTTTCCATAGAGAATATTTAAAACCACCAAATTTTCCTTTTACTTTTTGCCAAAGCGAGTCTGTCGCAGCAGGTTGAAATTGATCTCTCACAGCAGGTAAAATATAAACCATGAGCATGAGGCTAACTATACCATAAATCGTGAGTAAATATGTAATCCAATCTACACCTGGTGTTAAAATAAAATCCTTTATTATGTTG
>JAEOSY010000387.1 GCA_016840125.1 Candidatus Helarchaeota archaeon
GCTGCAGTGAAAACGGAATGGCAAGCTGCCTTGAGCATAGACAAAATCATTATTCCAGTCTTCGAAGACTTGGACAACGTTCCCTTTCTATTGAAACATCGACGCGGAGTTGAAATCCAGCTTGATGATCTCGAGGGCACAGTAAAAAACCTTTACAATGTTATCTTACGCGTTATAAAGACGAAAGGCGAATGAATTCTTCTCTATCCGCCCCCTTTTTTTTTCCCTTTTTAATTTTACTATCAAGGACGGAGGACACCATTTACCTTCAGACAGGGTAGTTCAATAAGAAACTATTAAATATAAAAAAAAATCAATTTTACACTATCTTTCCAAGCAGAGGAGATAGAAATTACGGATAAAAAAGAATCAGGAAAACGAGTTAAAAAGACTTTTTTAGAGACCTTTAAATTCCTTTATGACATTAAGGTTACAACAATTCTTCTTGCTGTATTTATGGCGAGTTATTATGGAATTATCTTAACATGGGGCTATTTTAATAATCCATCGTTTTTAAATGCAAATCTTCACGAGCCTATGATGTATATTCTGTTTCCAGTATTCGTATTGTCGGCTTATTACATTCGATATATAGTCAATAAAGTCTATGATATAGCCTATGGCCCGGATGCCGATCAAACCGAGAAGATCTTTAGAAAAAAAGAATTTTTTAATGATTGGAGGACCAAATTATTTGGAAGTTTGAATAACGATAAAGTAAATGTTCCATTTGGATTATTAGCCGTTGTAGTATTTCTCACTCTGCAATTTTTCATGTTGAGGGGCTATACTCTCGCCGGGGTCAATTATTTTACTGATCCTTTTTTGACGATCGCCGCGATTGTCAATATGATTTGGTGGGGTTGTATCTACTTTGCAATGGGATTGGGTTTCATCCTCTTGGTTAAGACTCTATATTATATCTCTTTTATTGGAAAAGATATTGAAAAATTAAGTATAAATGATGCTTTAAACAAATATCTCTCGAGATTAAAAGGTGTAGAAATCAAGTCTGAATCCATAACTTATCTTGATTTTCAAAGACGGAATAGATTAATTGGCGCCTACTTATTTAATTTTAGTTTTAGGCTAATTATTTTCTTCTTAATACTCGCTACAGGATCTATTTTTACAGTTCAAGTGGGAATCTGGACGGGTGAAGTGACGTTGTTAATTTCTATATTGGCACTTATTGCGGTTCTCGTATTTTTTATACCTCAGTACTCGATTCATAGCATTTTGAAAAAAACTAAAGGGATTTTAATTGATGTTTTGCGTCACCTCCATGACCATTTGCGAGAAGAAATTGGTGATCATTTATATTCAACGGAACCCATTTCGCCAGAATCTCTAGAATTTAAGCTAAAGAAGCTAGAATATGCTAAAACCAGCCTACTAGAAATAGGAGAGCTAGGTACATGGGTTTATGACTTCCCAGAGATCATGAAATTGGTAGCTGCAGCTGCCTTATCTCTAATCCCAATAACACTTGAATTAACAAGTGTCTTCTAACCCCCTATTAATAAAAATCCAATAACATCTAAGCTCTTTTAAAATAACAGTTAATCTTAATTATATTCAAAGCTTTTTAGGGAGTTGCGACTATCTCAGCTCGGTTTATCGCGGGGAAATTGAAGTGGGTAGCAGCAGCTTAGCCTTTTATAGCAGCAGCTGCTTTATCCATTATTCCGATACCTCTTGAATTATTTAACCTTTTAATTAATTATAAAAACTTATAAATTTCTCCTAAAATCTATAAATTCCTATGCTAATTCTCCATCTACTCGCACGCGAGTAGACCCGCCCTAAGGTTATCAGGCGGTACGCCCGTCACCGGGTCCAAGCCATCCAGCGCGACGGTGAAGGGTCCTTGCAGGTAGTCGTTGGGTCTGGAGACTTGAAGGGAGTTACCCCGTGGTACTCAAAAAGTACATGAATTCTTACTCCATTCCTAGGCGGGACTGCTCGGGTTCAAACGGGGCTTTAGGACGTCCCCGACTTGGGCGCGCAACCACTACGAATGGGGGGATGTAGTTCCTGAAATTCAAATCCTTTTTGAGTGAACGCCACACACCGTAGGAATAAGTGTGGTCATGTAAGATGAGGACGCGCTCCTTTTTAAACCCTTCGGATGCATTTGCGCATTTCGCTAATTTGCGTATTTTTTTCAGGCGATTTTTATAATTTTTTATAGGTTTTTGAGGATCAGTTCAAACAATATAATTTAAAAAAGAGAATTTCTCATTTAATTTGAAACCTATCGATGCGGGGTGAAATACTAAACTTTTTCTAGTTTTGCTCGCTTTTTTAGTCGCCAAACCAACTGAATCTTTAAATTTCGCATTTCTGTGTCAAACCCATAGATATCCGCGAATTTTTTAGAAGTTTTAAGGAGGTTAGTACGTTCCTGCTTTTCTAGGGTGATGAATCCTTTCTCATGTAATGATCTGATACTCTCATAGATGGTGGGGCGCCCTGAAATCTTCACAAGTAGGGCACTCGTAATAGGCTGTCGATATGCAATTGCAGTGAGCGTTTCTATCTCCTCAGATGAGAGCATTGCTTCTTTCGGGATGAATTCTTGAATATGATCATAGAGGCCTCGCGAGAATTCTTCACAAAGTTGAAGAACCCAGCGATCTTTTGTTGGGTTAAGAACTTCCATGGCACTATTTTGCTCTTGTAAATTCCGTTTTATACGCCGAAGTGCCCAGCGAACGGTTAATCGGTCTGAATTCAGATGCTCCGCTATTTCTAGCTCACTGATTGGTCGCCCCGCAAGAAATAAAGACGCTTCAACGTAGGGGACTAGTTTCTCCCTTTCATCCTTTTCCTTTTGCTTCTCTTCTGCCTCTCTCTTCTTTTGTAGTTCCGCTAATGCTTTAATATCCTCTTCTTCAGTTGACGCACTCGTCGTTTCAGTAATAAGTTCACTTGTCATCTCAGATTGAATTGCTTCTTTTATAGTTTTAGATTCAGGTGGTTCAATAGCGGTTTCGGATTCGATTGGTTCACTCCTCGGTTTAGCTTCGATTGATGTTTCATGTATTTCATTGGTGATCGCTTGCGAAAATTCTTGAAAAACCTGTTCGAGTTGACTACTTTCATCCCAATCCCATGTAGATTCCGAATCAGAAGTCTTTTCTGTTTCTGGATTGATTGAATCTTCAGTTACAGTATCTGGAGCCTTGGATAACAATCCATTTTTAACTGGCTCAATATTTTCTTCAGCGTTTGGAACCGTTTCGGCATCTGCATCTGGATCAGCATGCTTATTCTCTTCATTCGGCTCCAATGTACCATCACACAAAACAAAATTTTGTATAATAAAGTTAAATAGAATCCAAAACATAAAGGTGTTGAGTGGTTTCTATGTCGAGCAAAATATTAAGCTTGGTGAAGATAGCTTCTATTCCAAAAGATGTGCAAAAGCTCTTAGATGAGCCGATTTCTATTATTAAGGGTGCTGAGGACAAAGATATTCAGGCTCTTGAAAAAATTGGGCTTAAACTCATTAAAGATCTTATAGAACTCAAAAATATCGAAGAAATTCAAAAGGATATTCCCCCTTTAACATTAGATAAACTACTAACAACTGCTCGGATTATCAATGCGATTGCCCAAAAGAAGGATACAGGGAAAAAAGTCATTGTTGCGGGATTAGATGCAGCAGGAAAAACTACTATCATTCAAACTATCATGGATCCCATGAATTATAAACCCGGCGACGAAAAACCCACAAAGGGGGTAGATACTGAGCAAATAGATTTGTTTGGATTTAAAATTAGTCTTTGGGATCTAGGTGGTCAACGCATTTATCGCGATGAATATATTGCAGAAAAGAATGCAGATCGTCACTTTGGGTTTACAAATTTATTCATATTTGTTATTGATCTTCAAGCCCCAAAAAGGTTTAAAGAAGCATATGAGTATTTGAAACGTATCGCAGCTATCTATCAACACCTCGAAGAGACCCCCTATTGTTTGATCCTAATCCACAAGTCAGACCCTAAATTGAATGCAAAGGATTTAAAGACACGGTCTGAAGAAATCAAGACAAGTGTAAAAGATATTCTATCTGGGTTTATGTTATCGTTTTATAACACGAGCGTTTTTGATCGTGGCTCTCTTTTCCCTGCGATCAGCAAAGGGATGCGTGAAATTTCCATGGTGAAACCTATTCTCGAGGGGATTTTGAAAAATTCGCAGGAGAACATCAAAGCCAAATCCATGTCGCTTTATGATAAAACCGGGATTTGTGCAGCGGAAGCTGGTTCGGCGAATGATCATCTGAAAAATTTTACGATCAACGTCATTCTCAGTGAAGAACTGGGATTATTCCCTGATGATGCCTCCAAGCTTATTTTAGCTCTGAAAAATGGGGAATTCCGCATTATCGAGCGGATCCAAGCGAAGAATGATAAATTCTATTTAGCTTGGCAGGCTGGTGAAAATCCAGCGGCTTTAATTCTTCCTCCTCTCATAAAAGAAATGGAACCCTGGATTGTAAACTTCTTGCACTAAGATTACAAGAAAAAAATTCGATTAAAATCTTCTTTTACTTTTGGATCACGAGTATAAGTGAGAATAATATTGCGGTCTATCCCTAAAATTTCAGCCATTTTATCGACCGCCTTTCCTATGTCTCTATTCCTTCGCAATTTTCGCATCTTATCTAAGTGAATATAAACCTCTTTTATTTGCTCAAATTTTTCTGGAGGGAGTTGTTCGATTTCAACAAATAAACTCACTTGCTGTTTTAAATTGGTTCGTAATTTCGCGAATTGTTTTTGAAAAATAACTTCAATCCCTTGAGTCTTCTTATGGTTTTTAATTACTTTTTCGCTACGTTTCGTTAATTTCTGTATTATATCCAGTAATTCTTCCAAGAAATTATCGAGATTGCTAGAAATTTGGTCTATCTGATCATTTAATCGATTTAAAGATTCGGGTGTTATTTTGTTTCTGTATTGTTGCAGTTTCAGCTTTTGGATTGTTATTGTTTCCTTTTTAAGTTTCAAATCATTCGCGATATTCACAATTGCTCTAATATCTTCAGGGGTTAGATTATAGAGATCAATCTGCTTCAGATCCCATGCTAGTTTCAACACATCTTTGACTTCATCTGCCCCAAACTCATCCACATCTTTAATATATTCCTCAATAAGAGTTTCCACTTCGGAAATCATCTTTCTGAGTTGCTTGATGCGAGGTTGGTCTAAGAATTTTTCTCGATCTTGTTCTAAAGCTATGAAGATATTCACATTTTCGGCAAGGAAATCAAAAGATTCTTGGATAACCCTTTTTAAGTCCTCATCCGGAGCGTGCACTTGCTCATTAACTAAGATACGTCCTGCCACATGTATCAATAGTTGATCTAAATCATCTATATGGCGGAGAACTAAATTATTATATCGCTCATTAACTAGAATTGTCAAAGTCGCATCTCGTGCCCCTCCCCGTGCATGTGTGTCTGGAACTTCAAGACATTTCACACACCCAATTAGATTAAAAGCAGTAAAGGGAATCACTGATATATTTTCTGGAACTTTCCCGCCTTCCGTTGCGAATAAATTTATTGATTTCAACGCAATTGCTGAGAGGGTTTTTTGCTTTACACCGGGAAACCAAGCAATGGGCATGGGACCGATATCTTTAAATTTACAATACACCAATGCATCTATTTCCCCATAGGTAAAATCGCTTTCGGTTGTCATATGTGATAGACCTATTCCTTCTTAATCATATCCAGCATTCGCTTCTTTACTTCATCTTTAAACGTTTCTTTCACGTGGTCTGGGTCAAGATTGAATACGGACGCAAAATATAATGTTGTTGATAATACTTTAGTTCGACCACTCGGCGTTAGTCTAATATAACCGTCTCGCTCGAGATTTTCTACTTGGGCCTTTACCTTACTCCCTAAGAATTGGCGTAGTTCACTATATTTTACTGGTTGTTTTAATGCGATATATGCTAGTGTTTGCATAAGCTCCTTTGACATGGTTTTCTTTGTTTGGAATACGTTCAATTCCTTCTTAACAGTCGGGTTAATCTGCATTTGAATGGATTGCTCCTGCTCTACTGTAATTATCTCAATAAAACTCTTTCTTTTCTCTAAATTTTCCTTCAGTTTATTAAGGATTCCTTCCAATTCTCCATTTTCTTTAATATGCAAACTCTGTTTTATTTCCTCAATTGAGACTGGTCGTTCTGCAATGAATAGAATCGCCTCGAGAAGACGTGTATAATGGGTGGTAGGAGCAGCTTTCGAAGTCATTTTTAATCATTTTCTTTTTTGCATTCGTATAAAAATCTCATGCGTATCGAGATCCTGATCCGCATCAACTACCCTGTCGGCGATTAAAAATAATACTGATAACAAAACTCGTGCCGTCTGAATTCGAACATCAGATGCCATTCCTGCGAGGTCCCGCATCAAGGCGCCAAACGAAACTTCATGTTCAGGAGCTGGAGCCGCCGCGCAGAGTTTTTTAATAGCCGTCAAGACCATCTCGTTTTTCTCTTGGATATTCATCCGATCTGCATCGACCTCATAAAAATCATCCATATCCATTGCTTGGGCTAATGGCACTCTCCTTCTTCGCGTCCCTCCCTCTTGCCGCTTCTTCTCACGATCAATTTTACGTTCTAACCTGCGTTTCTCATGTAACAGAACGCTTACCAACTCATCAAAGAGGTCATCTGCATCCGCTTCCTCCCCGAGCCGCCGCAAGGGTAATCCAAGTTGTCCTAATTCGGCACTTTCGTGGCGCTTTTTCTCTATTTCGAGATGCTCCTTAAATTTCTCTTCGCTGTGAATTAAGTAAAGGATTTTCGCATAGTGCAGCCTTGCAGCTGATTGCAAGGCCAATCCCAATATCTTGAATTTTAAGTTCGCACGCATTTTTTCAAAAAAGTCTGGAAGTATTTTAGCTATATCATACTGCCATGGATTGGACTTATTTTTCCAAACATCAACATCAATCAGCGCATTGTATGGGTGCTTAAAGTAAAATTCTTCATCCTCTGCACCGTCATCCTCTACGGAATTTTGCATCTCAACCATCTGACTTCTTAAATAGACTATTTTATAAAAAAGTTTTTAAAAGAAATTAAGTCGGTTTTGAGAATTCAAGAAAAAACTGGAATAATAAAAAAAGGTATAACCTTCACTATCCTCTTTTTACAAACAGACGTTTTATTTCCTTTAAAAGCTCAGAATGTGGTGGGATTCCTTTCCCACGCGAATAACTGGTCGCAGGAGTTTTCACTTTAGGACTCTCAAGTTCTGGAATTGGAGCACTATCAGTATCAATCCCCGCTTTTTGAGTCAATTTTCTTACAACTCGATTTACTTCAAATAAATTATGGCGAAGTAAATCTATCTCTTCCGTTAAAGTAGCTTCTTGGGTTAATACTAAATCCACTATTGTATCCATCAATTTTGCCATTGCTTCAACTTTCCGCTTCTCTTCGAGAAGCTCTCCTGATAAAAGACCCTTCAACATACTTGCAAAGGATCCCCCACCCATACCAAAGATATTGTAAATTGATGTGGTTAGAATCTCGTGCTGAAAAACATATGGTTTAAACAATCCCTTCACATTTTCAATTAAATAACCTATTTTTTCTTGAAAAACTTCGTTAGGAATAATATCTGGGTCAGATTTATGTAAAAGGACTACAAATTCAGGCGATTCCTGCAGAAACTTCACAATTCTTAAAATTTGTTTTAGGTAGTCTAAAGCTTCTTGATAACGGTCCTCATCTTGCACATCTATCATAAAAACCAGGCAATCAGTCGCCAGAACATATTTTTCTGGCTCTTCTAAATATGCTTTCCTGTACTCCTTTTGTCCTCCTAATTCACTGATATACAATTCTAAATCCTTAAGATAAAGTCTACTTCGCACCACACCTTTGGTAGGCTTTAGGTGTGCAATCTTTGATACTCCAACTTCTTTCTTAATAGCATTAAGTAGTGCTGTTTTACCTGCATTATCAAGTCCAACCACCACAATTTTCTGCCCTTCAACTGGTTTATAATCCGCCGCTTTAATAATATATTTTGCTGCAGTAATTATTAACTCCAGTTTCTTCTTTTCAATTCCTCCATCTCTAAGTAAAGATAAATTATTAATTATCTTTTTATAGGATGCATTTGCCAAATCTTTTATTGTAGTTACTTCTAAAAGTCCTGAGATTAAGTCAGCTTCATCTGCATTAAGATCTTTAAAATTAGCAATAGACTCATTTGCTAATTCTTTTATATTTTGTACCTTCGTTGTTGGCTCTAAGATATTCATAATATTTTTAAGAATACCCTCTTTTGATTTAGCGGAAATAATATCCTCTACCATTTTTGATAGTTCTGACATTTCTATTCTCCTCTTGTGGTAAAATCAAGTGTTTTGTCTTAAAAAAAATTGTGTAATAAATGCACACATACAAAAAAAAAAAAATAAGAATTCTAATTTTTAAAAAAAAGATAAGTTCTGCTACACTATCTTGCCACGGAGACCGAAGACTTCCTTCAATTCAGATAATAAGGCTGCGCGCGTACTTAATCCACCGCGTGGTCCAGGCGGTTTTGGTTTAGGTGCTGTCAGCGTCTTTAATGGTTTCATAGCGCTAGAGGCACCTTCCGCAGCTTTCCCAGAAATTACTGCCCCACTGGCAATTTGTGACTCTAGACTTTCTACTTTCGATTTGAGATAGTTTATTTGACGTGTTAAAGTATTTTCCGTGGATAAGAAGGAATCAACCACCTTCATTAATAATTCACCTATCGCTTGGATTTTCTTCTCCCCCTCAATGCCTGAAAAGAGCCCCTTGAGCATTCTAGAAAAGCTCGGGGTCATGGATACAATATTGAAAATAGAACTCGTCTGAATCTCAAAGGATAGTTTATAGGGTTTGAAAGATTCTTGGATTTTGGTTTCCATGTAATTAAGTTTTTCTTGGAAAATCGGTGATTTAATTACATCAGGGTCACATTTATGAAATAGAATTATGAAATCTGGCGATTCTTGAAGGTAGTCCAATGTTCGTAATATTTGCTGCAAGTACTCAAGCGTATCCGGATATCTTACGTCGTCCTGCATATCAATCAAAAAAACTATAATATCTGTTTCGAGAAAGAAGCGATCAGGTTGCTCAATGTAAAACTTCCGGAACTCTTCTTGTCCCCCCAACTCTATAATTAAGATATCCTGATCCGACAAAAACATTTCTCCGCGATTAGCTCCTTTAGTGGGTTTCAGGGTGGATAGTTGCGTGAATCCAACTTCCTTTCCAATCGATTTTAATAATGCTGTCTTTCCAGCATTATCGAGCCCTGCTATCACAACCTTTTTTCCTTCGATGGGTTTATGATCTGCCGCTTTAACGATGTATTTTGCAGCAGTGATGAGCTGTTCAATCTTCGTTTTCGGTATTTGGGCTGCTTCCGTTAATAGTGCAATTCGATCCAGCACTTGATTATATGTAATTTTTGCTAAATCTTTTATAGTTTTTACTTTCAATAGCTCCCCAACTACCGAAGCTTCCTCTACACTGAGGTCGCGAAAATCATGGATGAGGAGGTTCGGAATGTCTTTGATACTAGCGGGTTGTTTTACCGCATCCAATAACGTTTTGAATTTCTCAAAAATAATCTCTCGCGAATCCGCTTCAATCACGTCATTCACTCTTTCGGACAACTCTGTCATCATTCTTACCTTCCTATTAGATCTAGAGAAACTTTCATCTACTATCATTAATATTGTGAATTGTTTTTAAAACCTCACAAAAGTTTTAGTGATTATCATGAAGAAAGCAAATCGTGTAATCCTCTTGGTGATCGACGACCTTCGCGCCGACCATTTTAATTCACTATTAGATGATGGACAACTACCCAATATCCGAGAGTATTTAGCTAATGGGATCGTTTCAGAGAACAATATTGGGTGTTACCCAGCTATTACCTTCCCTGCACAATCGACCATGCTGACTGGAATGTATCCGGATTCATACGGATTTCCTGGGGGGCATTGGGTAAAACGTGACGAGAGGGTAATTCGTAATTACAATTCACTAAAGGAATTCGACACAGCTAATAAAGAATTGGGTTCAAATGTTAAAACAATTTTTGAATTGGTACCTGGGAAAACCGCTGGTCTCTCTCTCGGCCTATACCGGGGCGCGGATTACGTTTACCCGACAAAGAGACAAATTATTTTCTTATATCTTTGGTATATTGTGCTTTTACGTAAAAAATTGTTATATCTTAATACCCTCATGACAAATAAAATGCTGAAATACCTGAACAAGAAGGAGCCACCACGTGTCACGGTGTGCTGGTTCCTAACTACCGATGCCGCTCTGCATGACCAAGGGGCTGACTCAGACCTCTATCTCCAGGCAATACAGGATATCGATATCAAAGTAGGTGAATTAATTAATGGTACAAAAAAATGGAAAGGTCTGAAACAGCTAGGGTATTTTGATGATACCACCATTATTTTAACCTCAGATCACGGTAACTACACTGGGAAACAATGTATAGATATCGCCCCATATTTCGAGCAAATTGGCTTGACCCCACTTATCCCTAAGAAGCATGATGGGAATTTCGATGCGACAATGGGGTCCCTATGCTTCTTCACTCTGCGCGGAAATTCATGGTTGGAACGCCCCACGATTGAACAGATGAAATCTTATGGCCCTCAAAATGTTAATTTGTTTAAGGCACTTTTAGATATTCCCGGTGCGAAATATCTTTATTATCGCAAGGACGGAAGCACACCTGATAAGGGCTCGATTGCAGTCCTTAAAAAAGGAACGGATCAAAACGTAGCAGTCACGATCGAATATCAAAAGGATCAAACAAAATTAGAATCAGATATTTATGGCTATTCTCTGGATGAAAAAGCCGCTAAAATGCTGGATGGGAAATTTCACTCCATCGATGAATGGCTGGAGCACACCTATCATATTGATTTCCCAATGGTTGTAGACCAAGTCGTTCGCCTCTTCAGAAATCCAAATTCTTGCGATATCATGATGTCCACTTGCGGTGAGACCATCTTTAATTATGAACACGGTACAACAAAAAATAACCATATTCATGGTCACGATATTGGTCTGAAACGCGCTTTGACAGTCCCACTTTTAGTTGCTGGATCCAAAGTTCCTCAAAAAACAATTCCCTTCTCAAAAAGCACTGACATAGTTCCCACTATTCTCAAATTGCTCGGTGAACCGATTCCCGCCAATCTGGTAGGAAAACCCCTTCTTTAAAAAATCCAAATGTAGATATCATTCGAACTGTTAGTCAAAATTCTATAAAAAATTATAAAATCTTATAAAAATCTAGTAGCTTAAATACATTTTTTCCAGAAATATATCAATGGTTATTGACAAACTCTTACGAATTCAGGAAGCTGCAACCCTTTTGGGGGTCACACCTCAGACTCTCCGAAATTGGAGTAATGAAGGCTACATAGAAGCGATAGTAGGGAAGGGAGGGCATCGCCGTTTTAAATGGAGTGAAATTAAACGGTTACTGCATCTCACAGATCCCCAAGACTCCGCGAAAAATTGTGTAATCTACTGTCGGGTTTCTACGACCATCCAACGCGAGAATTTGAAACGACAACGGGCTCGACTCGAAATCTATGCCGTGGCTAATGGTTATTCTATTGAAAAAATTTATGAAGATATTGCGAGTGGGATGAATTTCAAACGCAAAGGCTTATTAAAAGTACTTAATTATTGCCAAACGCATGCGATCAAAGCAGTCATTATCGAATTCAAGGATCGACTCGCCCGATTCGGGGTGGAACTGATCCAAGCCATGCTCACCTCGTTTGGGACGGAGTTGGTTATTGTAAACCGTGTCGAATCGGATTATAAACAAGAAATCATCGATGACATGATCGCGATCATTGTCCATTTCAGCAGTCGCTTGTATGGCAAACGGCGCGGGCGGAAAAAGACGACCCAAATCAAACAAATCCTCAAGGACACGGTAAATTAGTTGCTCTGCTGAGTTTGCGCATTTGAAGCATTTGCGCATTTTGCGGGCAAACCTTTATAACGTGCCCTCGACTGAAAACCGTGACGTAGTGCATCTTAATTGAATGGGAAGAGAATCATGCTGACCACGACTATCTTTCGCTTACAGTCGTCTACCTCCCAAATCCCCCAACTCAACGAAATTTTTGCGATTTATAATCGAATGAAGCGGAAGGGGTACAACTTACTCTTCAATGGAGCGTCGCAAAAAGCGATCCAACACACCTTAATGGGAATTTGTCAGAACAACCCCTACGTCAATACGATCCTGACCGAGAATCAGACCAAGCTTGAACAGCAGAAGACGTGGCTGAAGAAGCGAAGAAAGTATCTGACGCAGAAACTCGACGTCGTGGAACAGCAAATTGAGAAGAATAAAACACAGAATCCTAAAGACCGGAGCTTGCCCGGATTATACGCCAAACGGTCCTCGCTCCAAAATCGGCTGGCTCACTTGACTCTGAACCCTGTTATCTTCGGCACGAAACGGGTGTTTCGGCAACGGATTCGGGGACAGCTTTCCCGTGAAGAGTTTCTGATCCTGCGGGATGCGTCGTTTCGCTGCGATGGGAAGGTGCAGGGCGGGGTGCAGAACAACAATTTGAAGCTCCTGCCCACCGAGGAGCTACGGGTTTCCACCTTCCACAAGGCACGCGGGCGGATTCCGAAACGCCTCTGTGTGCCCCTCCTGTTGAACCCCGACCAAAGGACGATCTTCCTCCAACTTCTTCAATTGGAGAAGTACACCGTGGTCGTCAAACGGAAATTAGTCAAAGGAGAGGTGCGCTACTATGCCCATGTGTCCTACGACCTTCCAGAACCCACTTTCCGCTATGGGTTTCAGCAAGGGGCGGTTGGGCTGGACTTCAATTACAACTTTCTCGCGCTGGTTCATATTGATGGGGCGGGGAATTTCTTAAGTTATCAACAGATCCCGCTACGCAACTTGCACTCCTACCGCAAGGGTCGGCGGGACGATTACGCGAGTTTCAAGCTCGATAAGGTCATTCATTATTGCATAAACAAAGGGAGGGGGCTGGTCATTGAAGACTTATCCTTCGACCAATCCTTCTCCTATAACAAAAAACGGAATCGTAAACTCAATCAATTAAAGACTTCCATGCTCACCATGCTGGAACGCAAATGCGCTCGGCATGGGATCGCGGTGCGCAAGGTGCATCCTGCCTACACCACGATCATCGGAGCGTTGAAGTATTCCTGGTCATTTAACTTATCCAATCACATCTTGGCAAGTTACGTGATAGCTCGAAGAGGCTTAGGGTTCATGGAACTCCTTCCAGCCTGCTATAAGCGGTTGCTCGCACAAGTCGGGGGCGTTTTAAAACCCCGTTTGAAACCGAGCAGTCCCTACTATCAATGGGCGCAACTCTACGACCTCTTCAAGCACTACGGGGTAACTCCCTTCCGGTCTCCAGACCCCGCAACCAACCTCAAGAGAAATCTCTTGGTAGCCCTCGACACTGTACTGGATGGCTTGAACCCGGCGACGGGCGTACCGCCTGATAACCTTAGGGCGGGTCTGTCCGCAGCTGCCTGCGGCTAGATGGATCAGAAGCATAGGAATTTTATAGATTTTTATAAAAATTTATAAA
>JAEOSY010000388.1 GCA_016840125.1 Candidatus Helarchaeota archaeon
CAAAAACCTTTGAACCGGTACACAGCAGTGTATACAATTGTATACGGCTAGTGTTTACAAATGTAAACACCAACCACCCGAAGCTATTTTCGGGCCCGTTTACTGTACTACAGGATATTTATATTTTCTTTTTCCCCTGGGATTGATAATTACAATATTTTGAAAAACTTATCACCTCTGGGAATGAATGTCGCGAAAGAAACATTGTACGACATAAATTAAAATTAATTCTATACATATTATTTATTTTGCTTATAATGACGCAAAAAGAGGGAGCCATTGACTCCCTCTTCTTTCATGCATGGTAATTCTAATTTGCTTTGTGAATTACGATAGAACCTCCTCCTAATTCGGTAGCGGGATCAGCATCATCAAACTCACCCATTTGATTGTCGTAGACTATCGTGTCAGTAGCTTTCTCCCATATCTTGATTCGGAAACGGTCAATCCCGTCCTCACCCTGGAGATCACCATCCGTTACAGTAAGCATAAATCCGTAATCCCCCTCGCCGTTGATTGTGCCTAGGCCTTTGTACTGAGCCTTCTTCCCCGCCACCACCAACCAATCATAGCTTGTTGAATGGAAGTTCAGATCAGCGATCTTGAAATGGAACTCGGTCTGCCCAGATGGAACATCAGCACCCTTTTTGTATTTTGCAACCAACCCAAAGTTCGCCCTTCCAGTCAGGGTTGGGTCAGCCACGAATGCGCCTTCAGGAGACCAGATCCACCCACCTCCTGTGACGAAACCGCCTTCAGGGTTATAGACCACAACATAGTAAGTGTAGGTCGATGTGCCCACTCCACCATCATCATCGATAACCGTAAGTGTGATCGTGTAAACACCGGGCGTGTCATAGGAGTAATTACCTGAAACGACATTCCCGTTGAAACTGCCATCGGTGCTGTCCCCATTCCCCCATTCCCAGATGGCTGTATGGGTGTCAAGGATACCCGGATCAGAGAAAAGCGCACTTACTTCTATGGGCGATCCAACTTGCACTGGATCAAGAGGGGCTGAAATCTCTCCAACAGTGGGAGCTACATTATTGACAGTCACGGTTGTGCTGTCAATCACGGGAGTATTGAACCCATCCTCCACTGTCAATGTTACTTGAAAAACGCCGTCATCAACACATGTCAAAGAGGGATTTAGTAAGCTAGAGTCATCGAAACTGCAAAGAGCAGAGTTGTCCACATTCCAATTGTAAGTTAGGGGATCTTCGTTTGGATCCGTAGCTGTTGCTTCAGAAAGAGTAATGGGGAGCCCTTCAAATCCAAAGTAAGGGCCGCCTGTGTCAATACTTGGAGAGTGAACTTGACTGTATGTAGCAGATATCTCTAGGGCATTGCCATTTTCAGCCCATAAATTAATATGAACTAAGGATTCTTCAGTCAATTGAATAATATCTTGCTCAATGGGTTCACTTCCCGGTATTGAGAAATCAACTTGCCAAATACCTTCATCATCTATCGTCGTGTTGCGGGCAGACCAATCGGTGTCGTAATGCCAGATTGTTAAATCATATCCAATAGGTCCTGTCCCAGAAATCTGATTGTTCTCGAGATCAAAATATGTAACTCGATAATCAAACACTCTCATTGAGGATGACATTCCTCCATTATCACCACCCTCCATAGTAACCATCATACCAGGCTCAATATCAAAACCATCAAGGTCATATTGTAAATACCCTGGAGGGAAAGTATATGGAACAGTCTCCATGTAATAATAATCGTTCTGGTAATTTATTCCATCATCGTCAATATAAAACGTTTGATCTACAAAGTTTTCCAGGAAACCAAACTCAATATAATCGTCTGTTATGCCTACAATGAAGTTTGGCTGCTTAATTCTAACTATTGTTCTATCTTTATCACTATCTGAAACTGAAACCGACCATCGGTCATGCAATGAAATAGCAATCTCAAAATCATAACTCCATATTCCATTGGCATCTGTCTCAAGCTCTATTAATTCTCCGACTTCCCAGCTGTAAAGTAATAACTCAGTGCTGGCAGGGCCAACCCCTTGGATATAACCATTTTCAAGATCCAATATTCTGCAGCCTAAATCCTGTACTATCAAAGTCTTTTTAAACTGAGTATTTTCATCAACTGCTTCCACACGCATCCCCCCCATTTCCCGGAGATGTGGAATATGGCCGATAAAAATTCGTCCATACCCCCCCTCATCAGTCGGATAGTCTAGACGTTCAAAAACCAAATCATTATTTTGGTTATAAATTTTTACACTTACCGGTCCAGTGAAATTATCAAGAAGAATATCCCTCCCTACGAGAACTACACCCACATTGGGTGTGCATTGATACTCCAGCCAACGAGGTGCCTTTTGGTCAAGGAAGGCAATTACCTCAGGATCAGATGAGGTCAACCAATTGCAATGAAGTCGAAGATCCGTTAGATTTACTAAATCAGTTATTGATGCAGAAACTTCCCCTCTTAGATTATTCGCATTAAAATCGAGCACATTAAGATAAATCAAGTTGCCTATTTGTGAAGGAAAACTTCCAGTTAGATTTTGATTGGCTAGATAAATACTATCAACGTGACCGTTTTTACAACCCACGCTATACCATGTGCAGGGGTTGTTAGTTTTTAACCATCCATCATTAACGATCCAATTTTCCCCATCAGTTGTATTAAATAAATCGACTAACGCCTCACATTCAGCTTGTGGAATTACTGATACTAAGGTGCAATCAAATGTTGTTTGTGCTGATACATTGGAAAATTTTATACCTAATAACATGAAAACTAAAATGCAGAGCGACAAAACCTTAAAGCAAGTTTTATTTCCTGTTAAAGTGTTCATTTATTCCTCCTATATTTGAAATCAGGCAAATATATTCAAGACAAAACAAATTGGTATTTTGTGATTCACCACCTCCTCTTTTTACTCAGAACTATACGTGCAAGCCGATTTTGCTTATCGCTCCCCAAAGAAATTCCGCCAATTAGTTGATGTTGGTTTCGTTGTGTTTAGGAGAATGCGACCATATCCCGATCTTTGGTTCATAGATTCTTATTTAGTAGAAACTGTGTAATTCTATCATGGGAAACTTATTCATTCTTGAGGTCACTTAAAACATGTGAATAGTGCGAGCAGATTAATTATCGTACATGAAACGTTGTGCGACATAAAGCTAAAACCTCACCGATCTATTATTCGTGCTATTTAGTTTAATGTTCCGAAAAATAATGGAACATATCCACAGGTGACACTAAATTTGTTTACTACAATCAATCATTTATTTTTGGTGAATAAAAACAATCGTTGATTTGACGGCCTTTTCACGGTGCTAATGAACAAAATGGTTATTTTGTTTATTTAGAGGGCTTTCAATTGCATTCTAACGGTTAATTCACCCGCTCGATGTTTTGCGCCACGAATGCTGCTTTGCAAGGGCTGAAATGCCAAAAAACGCGCCGCTTTGCTCTCGGCGACAGCCGAGTCGGGTGGAATTTGGGTTAGCCCGCATGTTCCAACTCGAAGTATCTCGAAAAAACAGATAATTCCTTTTTGTAATACAAGATGGCAACCACGATAAGCATCGTTAGCACTAGCCCCATGTTTGCAACTAGCTGATTTTTCAATATGGCAAAGTATCCAATAGATGCAGAAACATTATTCATAGTTATGTGGGCGATTGAAGTCACAAATATACTTTTGCTTTTGACATAAACATACGCCAAGTATGTAAAAGTACAAATACTTCCAAGTGCTATCACTACGATGTTTAGTATAATTTGCCAGACTGGATACCCAACCGTTTGGGGAACAACTAGCGCAAGCGGTAAGTGCCATGCAAACCAAATTAGTCCGCCGCCAATGATGCCAACTAAAGGTGAAACCTTGTATAGCAACGGAAACATAAAACCACGATGACCGAACTCTTCTCCAAATCCGGTAATGATTCCTGGCAGTATGTTGAAAACCGTTATCCCACCAATGAAGTAAATCAGCAACATCATCCGTGGCGTGAAACCCGGTGGCAAGGTATCGTTGATATCCTGTCCTGTCATGCCGAGTTGTTGGGTTAGTTG
>JAEOSY010000032.1 GCA_016840125.1 Candidatus Helarchaeota archaeon
CAATCAGGCGCCTCTGTTGGTTGGACCGTCTGGGATAATACTACCAATTTTCAAACAACCATAAATACATCGCAACTAACTACCTGGGAATACAAAATCGAATACAATGATTCCATGGGCAATTGGGGGCCGTCCTACACGATCCTCAAAACTATCGAGGACCTAATGGTTCCTTGGGCGTCTAATCCAGACGATGCAACCCATGTACTAAACGCCACTGCAGTAATCACTTGGACACTCTACGATAATCTTGCTGGGGGTACCTATCGAGTTCTGCGAAATGGTAATCCTTATACTAATTGGACGGCGTGGGCGAACAATATACCCTTTCTTGTGACTCTAGATACTAGCGAACTTGGGGTTTGGAATTATACCATCCAGTACAACGATTCTGCTGGGCTATGGGGCACGCCAAATACGGTCCTAATTACAATTAGCGGCGAAGAAGGTAAAGATGATATTCTATGGGTTGTTGTCCTCTTGGGATTGATTGGCTTAGTTATCTTAGCAATGATTTACTATCGTAAAAAACGTACATCAAAACAAGTATAAAACTCAATTTCCTTTTTTTTTCTGTAATTTGAATTTCAATAGAAAAAAGATATAAAAATCTCTAATAAAGTTTGCAATTCTCTCCGCCGATAGTTTAATAAATATTATTAATCCTGACGCTCCTTTTTTTATCTTTGCAAAGGATATTTGTTAGCGATAGATTTCCTTAAGCGAGGGGATAGATTTAAGGGATTCAGGGAGATTTTCTAGTGGCAAACCTTCTAGCGTAAGTTTTTCAAGTGAAACAAGTTTCCCTATCGCATCTGGAAGTTTGGTAACCGGATTATGGCTGAGCCCTAGCGTTTTAAGAGAAGTTAGGGAAAATAATTCATCTGGGAGCTCGGATATGTGATTTCTATTAAGATTGAGATAAATAAGGGAGTTTTTAAGTTGCCCGATGGCACGAGGAAGTGAACTTAATTGATTATCGCCAAGGAACAGCTTCTGAAGCGCAGGGAGTGAAAATAATTCCTCGGGGAGACTGGTTAATTGATTTGTTTCTAGATTAAGATAGGTGAGAGATGAAATATTCCCAATAGCAGCAGGAAGTCTTGTCAATTGATTATCCCAGAGATTGAGCATTCGTAATGAGCTAAGGGCAAATAATTCTGATGGAATTTGTCTGATTTTACAGCCATAAAGTCCCAATGCGATTATGTGGGACCCTTCAACTTTGAAACCCACTACTGAATATTCCACAGTTTCCACTTGAATTAATTGTTTACCTATTACCTTTTCCAATTCCTTTAAACATGTAATTTCTTCCTTTTCTAAATTGATTCCCCGAAAATTTGTTGCCATTCTAAATTTCACCAAACTGGACAATTTTCATGTTAAGGTCCTTAATCGCTAAAAAAAAAGAAATGAGAAGGGTTTAGGGAGTGATTTTATTGAGATTTTTGGACTTTGTGAGGAACATCAGCACGCCTAGGATCAAGAGGAATCCTAGAAGTATATATCCAATTTGAAATCCAGGAATCCCACCAGTACTAGGATAATCATTAGGATCTGTAGGATCAGTGCCTGCACTGACTTCCGCACCATCAGTGTACCCGTCGTCATCTGAATCGGGATCGGTAGAATTAGTACCATAAGTGAAGTTTTCTTCGTCATTCGTGAGCCCGTCCGTATCTGGATCGAGGCCATATTTGGCAAGGAACGCATCCTGAACGCCAGCGCCATAACTTTCTGTGTTTCCTACGATGTAAATGTTGTCCCGACTATCTAAAGCAATTTCTTTAGCTTCATCGAGCAAATCAGGGGTACCCATTGTTAAATTCCATTGTCTATCATAGGAGGAATTATACTTCACAATCACGGCATCCAAGTTCGCGCCAGTCCATGTTGATCCGCAGAGGAAGAAACTACCATTTGAATCCTTAGCAATACCATACCCGTAATCCTGTATAGGTCCCCGCCAAGCTTCCCAGCCAGAACTGGCACCATTTGTTTGTGCGAACCGGGAAAAGTGAAAATCACTGAAGGTTGTTCCAAAATACCACGGTGTTGTACCCATCGCAAGACAGTTAGTCCCATCTACCACAATATCTCTACCAGTTTCTGCACCAGTACTCCCCCACGTCACATTCCACTGTTTTGTTCCGCCAGAATTATACTTCAGCATCCATGCATCGGTGGAACCCGCGCCCCAACTGTCGGTGGTCCCGACGACATACACATTAGAGCTGCTATCGACCGCGATACCAAACCCCTCTTCGGAGCCCGCGCCACCAAAGTAGGCGGTCCAGTCAGGGCTAATATGTGGGAGGTATTTTCTAAGATACAGCTGGTAGCCATGACTTGAATTGTGGGTTCTACCTGTAAAATAGACATTATCATTTGCATCCACGATAACATCATTAAAGACATCATCGCCCGTCGAACTCCCGATTAAAAAGGATTTCGGTTGTGGGACGCCGAGAGAATCATATTGCAGAAAGAATCCATCTTGAGTTGTGCCGCTTAAACCCGTGTCGCTAATACTGCCGACTAGGAAGATGAAACCTGTACTATTTACGGCAATTCCATAACAGCGATCGTCCTGAGCAGTACTATTATAGATGTGATTGTAGGTTATATTTAGGAGTAGCTCCCCTGTCCAATTGTACTTGGCAAAAAAAGCATCGTAGTTGCCATTGGCAGCATCATATTCATCGCCCGCGAGATATATACACCCCGTAGAATCGATGGTCAATCCATTCCCACGATCTAAGAGTGGTGTTCCATAGGTCACAGTCCACTCATGCTCATAGCCAGTAGTCGCATCTTGAGTTGATATGGAAACATTTCTAGGTATCTCGGTAGCAGGGAGGACTGCCAGATTGAAGCCCGTAATAATCAATGTCAAAACGAAGATTTGCAGAAAAATTATCGCTCCAGTTTTTGTTTTAACTCGATTAGAATGTAAATTCATTCGATATGTCCGTCCTTCATATTTTCCTAACTTATTTTTAAATCATTATTAAAGTTAGATTTCCAAACGCCCGAGAGTTAAAAAATGTAACCTCAATGTCTGTGAAGGAGCTTGCTTCTCTAAATCCAGAAAATTTTGCAATACTATTTAAACAACTGAAAATTAATCGCTCTATCAAAAAATAAGATGCATCTTGCTTTAATTAACTATGTTATGTTGCGGGAGATCTATTTTAATGCAAAAAGGGGTTTATTATGACTGAAAAAAATAATAATCAATTAGCTGAATTTATAGATGCGCTTCTCTCAGTTAATAGAATTAGAGCTAAAGCTATCTTCATGGAATCAAAAGCGGAACCTATACAACTTATTGAGAAGCTGGTACTGCCAGCACTTCAAAACGTCGGTGAAGGCTGGATGCAAGGGAATGTTGCTTTATCCCAAGTCTATATGAGTGCCCGTATTTTTGAAGACCTGATTGAACTAGTACTTCCAGCAAATGCGCCTGATAGAAAAAGTCAACCAAAAATGGCAACTGTCGTTCTTGAAGATCATCACGGATTAGGAAAGAGAATTATAGATAGTATTTTACGGGCTTCAGGTTTTGAGTTATTGGATTATGTAATGGGAATCAAGGCAAGTGACTTAATAAATAAAGTAGAGAAGGATTCTATTGAAATCATACTTATTTCAACCTTTAATTTTCTCTATAAATATCCTAAGCATTTCTAAAAATAATTAGGAGGCATAAAGATCCAACCTAAATTTTTGATCCGCCCACCGTTTCCTATAATTAAAAAAATATTCAAACAAAGTAGGTTCATCTTGACAGTAAATAATAATCCCAGCCTCAATAATCTCTGCTTGAATATATAATGAAAGCTCCTCAAAAAATCTAATGTCATAATTCCCAAAATTAGAATTAGAATTCTCCATAAGATATTCATACATTTGATGCAAGTTTTGATTGGGTGTAACTAGACAAATATCAATATCACTTTTTGGGATATTATGGTCTGAAACGTGAGATCCATAGAGTAATACGCCTAAAACAATAGAGGTTTGTTCAAGAAAACGGAAGTCCTTTTTTAACTGTTTCATGAGTTCTTCTGTAACCATGATTCTATAACCTCTCGGAATTTATTAATGAATTTAAGATTTTTCGAGATGGATTGCCATGCAATTTCATCTATCAGCCCGTTGTAATCATGAACGATTCGACTTCTCAACCCATTCAATTCTTTTAAAGCTTTAAACAACTCGTTTGTGATAATTTTCCCAGTAAATAACTTCTCAAAATTTGAGTAGTCATCCTTCGGATTTTGGGCTAAATCTCTTACAATCATAGCACACAGGTCTGAAATCACCTCAATACTCAACTGAGCTGCATGATAGATTGCAAAAATGTCTTTTAAATTACTATTTTCATTGAGTTCGTCAAAATCACTGTTATTAAACCATTCATTTAATAATTGATAATATTTCTTTAAACTACCAATTTTATCTAAGTATCTATTCTTTCTTTTAGAATCCAATCTTAATCACTATTGACTCATTTAATAAGTAATTTCCCTATTTTTAATAGGGTTTGTATATTTACAAACTTACCAGCCCGTTTCATCCACTTCGTCCATATCTACGGCAAAATTAAATTCGGATTGAGTAAGTTCCAATTCTTTTTGCATGATTAAAAACTGCCGTTGGGTAACGCGACTGATTGGTACTCCAGATTTTTTCCGCTCCTGTTCAGCTATATATTCCTTTTCACCTGCCACATAAATGTGGTTTGCACCGGGTTGCTTTCGTGCCCCTGCTAGCTGCCGGAGCAGATCACCCGTTTTCTTTTTGAATTCTGCGATGTCGCAAAGCGCCGAAGGGTCCATAGCAATGAAAAAATGCCCTAGATTGTATGATTTGAAACTTCCATCGGGGTTCAATCCGAGGGTCGCCTGGAGCATGTTAGCGTGGGTGAAACAGGCGGACATAATCTCAACAAAGGTTGCATAATTGTACCCCTTATGACCCCCAAGTTCTTCGCCGATCCCCCCGAGTGGTGTTAGAGCGGTTTTTAGTTCCAGCATATCGGTTACAATTTGTTTGCTATCTGTGGCAGCTTCACCGTTTTCATCGATCACCCACCCCTTCACAGCCGGTTTACTAAGGCGTGCGTAGGTCTCAATTTTCCCTCTCTGGGTAATAGAGGTGGCGTGGTCCGCGATCCAAGGAAAATCCCAGTCAGTGGGCACGCCGAAGGTGAATGGGTTCGTTCCCAACATCGGCTCGACGCTCCAAGTGGGTGCGATCGAGGGGCGGGCATTCGTGCCACACATCCCAATACAGTCCTGCTTCGTTGCCATCAGGACGTAGTACCCAGCGATCCCAAAATGGTTGGAATTTTCGACGATGGCCATCCCAATCCCGGTTTTTTTAGCTTTATCAATGGCCATCTGCATTGCCTTTGCGGATGCTGGCATCCCCATCCCATTATTAGCGTTGAGGCGAATAGTACCAGGAGATTCTCTGATCACTTCAACTTTTGTTATTGGGAGTTGTTGCTTTCGCTTGATCCGCATATAGTACATATAGAGACGAGCACATCCATGAGAATCGATACCCCGCTTGTCAGATTCTACTAAAACATCTGCAGAAATAGCGGCATCTTCTTCAGGGACCCCTACTGCGATGAAAACGTCCTTCATGAAGTTGTATAACGTATCAAAATCAAGGTAGGCAAATTCCGCTTCACTCATATTTTTCCAACCTTTTAATTTCTAATGTAAAAAGAGAAACTGTGACTCTTATAAAATGATATTTTTGAATCATGAAAGGAAATTATTCTTTGGACTTCAACACTTCGAATAGTTCATATAAACTTTTTGAGTTTCGCCGCACTTCGGGCATTTGGCGTATGCCTCTAACCCTAAGTGGAAGGTCTTTTCGTGGGAAGGTTGGGAATCCCAAATTTCTGTGGTGCAGAACAATTCCCCACAGCGAGGACAGTCGCCTTGCCATGACATCAGTAATCCACGAGCAAATTAAATAAAAATATGTGTATTTATTTTCCAGTACGTTGTGTAATTTTAGTTACAATAAATTCAGCGGGCTTCAATACAGCAAGTCCAATTTCAATATTGACCTTGCCTTCTTCAGGTTTTGGATTGTTCTCGGAATCGCACTTTACGAAGTAAGCATCTTGGGGGCGATCCCCTTGTAGGGCACCATTCCGAAAAATCTCTGCTAAAAACGTATTGATTGTGCTTCGAATCTGAGACCAAAGGGGTTCGTCATTAGGTTCAAAAATAACCCATTGGGTTCCTTTAGAAACGCTGTGCTGAATAAAATTCATGAATCGCCGTATATTAACGTATTTCCATTCGGATTTGGGGGCCAACGTTCGTGCACCCCACACCACAATTCCCACACCTTCAAATTTTCGGATTGCATTAACGCCAAGTGGATTGAGTAAACCTTGATCCTCATCCGTGAGGGTTCGTTCTAGCTCAACTGCTCCTACTAATTCGCGCTCTCTTCCAGCAGGGGCTTTCCAAACGCCGCGATCAGTGTCGGTCTTTGCATAACAACCGGCAACATGCCCTGAGGGATAAATTAATTTTTGATCCTCTGAAAGTGGGTCTTTCACATAGATATTGGGATAATAGATCGCCGTATAGCTCGAATTGATAGCGTTATCTTTAATGAAACTGATTATATCGGTAGTTTCTTTTTCCATGGGGGCATCCGCAATGAAAAAGCAATATTTTCGTTTCTCACAATAGGTGATCCCTGCTTTAATAACAGCGGGTAGACCTCCGGCATCGGGGATGGCGATGATACTAACTTCATCAATCTTATCAAGGGTACTTAAAGCCTCGATATAGTGTTTTTCGGTGACATTTTCATCAGATTCATTCACCCGAATTATATAGCAGCGGTGTCCGCCATTTTCAAAAAAGCCCGCCACACTGTAGGCTAGCTGTCCAGCTTCACAGTATCCGCCAAATTTCTTCTTATATTCATCAAAACTCTTCACGAGGACTGCTTCTCTTACGGGTCCTTCTTTTGCAACTCCAATAAATCCCGCTGTCGAAGTGGTTACTCCAACAATCTTTCGAGCACCTTCTCCTTCTTCAATAGGCGGGGGTTCTATTCTCGGCATCTTTTCTACCTCAATTAGTAACTTCAAAATAGACTAATTAACTTTTAGCTACTTTATTTTCTGATAATCGATATGGGGGCGAAACTTCCCCTCCGCTTCGGCGGCTTTGAGGAGTTTAACGTATTTTCGGAGATTAGTTTTCGCACCTACACGCATAGCAGACCAATCAGCTATAATTGCGCCTTCTGGACAAGTTTTCTCACAAGCCCAGCAGAAAATACAGCCATGCTTCTGAATTTCGGGCGGTTGAGCTTGAATATCAATAGCATTTCCGGGGCATTCATCTTGACACGTCATACATTGCGTGCATTTATCAACATCAATACTAAATATTGGGGAAATCTTTCGGAGTACCTCTAATGTCATCAATTTAGAATCTTTTGCCCACCACGTGTCATCTACCAGTTCAAATGTCGGGGCTAGTCCAGCTTCCCCGTTCTTTATCCGCTGACTGATCTCAGAAATCCCCTCTCCAAACGTTTTCGCTTGATCTAGTTCAATCTCATCCGGATGACCTGTGGTATGCATTGGTGAAGGATAAAATTGGAGTGATGAATCGGAGTAGGAGTCAAAGGCACCAATGACTTGGTAACCCCGTTCTGCAAGGGTTTCGTTCATATAATAGAAGGTATTACCTAAGCAGGAACCATGACTTGCAAAAATAAAGATCTGTTTTCCTTGGGTTTGAGGAAGATTTTGAATGAATCGTTGGATATTAACAGGTTCTCTATAGAAAAATGTGGGGCAGCCAAGTCCTATCAGATCATAAGCATCTAATTTAGTCAAATTTCCTTCTTTAATTTTAATTAGATCTACGCTGTTGCCACTCTTTTTGATCCCTTTCTGAATTTGTTTTGCTAGTTTTTCAGTCCCACCCGTTTGGGAAAAGTAGATAATTAAAACCTTCATTTAAAGCTCACACTTGATTGATGTTATAGTTTATACTACTTTTTATATGCAAATGCCTTATAAGAAGATAATGAACCTGGATATTCTACAGATTCGACGGCAGAAATTGAGAAACGAGATTGAAACTGCGCGGAGGATTAAGAAAAGGGGTTTGCATCCGTTAGATGCATTGGATGAATTAATCAGTGGTATGACTAGTTTAATGCGCATTGGAATACTACAAGAAAACCCGAATGCGACAGAAGAACAGATTCTTAAAAAAATGAGAGAACTGGTTAAATTAAATAAAAAAGTCCGAAATAAACGAGAAAAATGGTAAGAGATGGCGGAATTTAAAGATTTTATAACACGAATTATTGCTATTTTGAATGATTTACACATTAAATATGTAGTTGTGGGGGGTGTAGCAGTTATTATCAGTGGTCGAATTCGTACAACATCAGACCTAGATTTAATCATCGAAAATGACCCCATTAAGTACTGGAAGTTCTTAGATAAACTTGAGAATTCCAAATTTGATGTTATGAGAGAGCAAGCGAAATTGGCTCTTGAGGAAGGAACTAATCTTTCAATATTTGATGATAAATCGTTTATGCATATTGATTTAAAAGTGGCAAAATCGCAGGAAGCATTAACGGCTCTAAATAGCTCTAAGGATGTGAATTACAATAATCTAAAACTGAAAATCCCCCCAGTTGAGCATATTCTATATGGAAAAATACTTTACTTAGGGGATATCAACAATATCGCAGAAAAGCAACTATTAGAGTATAACGATGTACTAGATTTTATTGTTGTCTTCAAGAATAAGAAAGCGGAGATCAACTTAGAACTTCTTCGTAAAATGGCCGAATCAGCAGGACTCACAAACACCTTAAATATCTTGCTGAGGATTGCTGAGAAAAAGTCGTAAGATCTATTTTTTATTGGTTACGCGTCCCTGAAAGGGTGGTCTGGGCTGGGATGTCCTAGCATTACCCTTAGATCTCTTGAAATCCCCCTAATGTTCCTAATATCAATCGCAAGGAATTCTAACAGATCCTTCGGGGCTCGATTAATCTCATATATCACCCACGCCCACTCTTCAATTAATTCCTGCGTTATATGGGGATTATTGAGATACTCACGGACTGCCATAATCTTCTTAGTGTAATGAACTGGAGATTCAAGATAGGAGCCAATCATCCACCAATTTAAAATCGCTCTAATTTCCTCATTCACGGTTTCATCAAGCGCTTGAAGATACAAATGTCTTTTCTCTTCAAGAATCCCCTCAGTTTTGGTAATAGCAGTACCCAATTTTCTTGCATTAGAGGGAGTCGGATTCTTTTTGAATTCATCCATTTCTTCTAGATCCATAAAGATTCCTACCAGAAATTAGTTTATAGATTAAAACCTCGATTTTTTATTACATCAGAATACCAATGCCCGCTTTTTTTAATCGTACGGGTTAAGTCTTTTTCGCGATCAATGTAAATGATCCCATACCGTTCCTCATAGCCTTGCACCCATTCCAAGTTGTCCATGAGGCTCCAAACGTAATATCGTTCGATGTTAGCTCCCTCATCCATAGCCCGCTTGACCGCCGCGAGGTGGTGTTTGATGTAATCTAGACGCCATTCATCTCGTTTATCGTCCAGTTTTTCATCGCCAAAGCTGCAACCATTTTCCGTAATCCATGTTGGAACACCGTATGTCTTATGGATGCGAACTAATAATTCATAGAGTGCCTCAGGAACCACTTTGGCATTGTTTGCCCATTCACGGGATCGTTCCCCTTTAAATTCCTCGTAATTAAGGGGGTAACGATTTTCTGAGGCTTTAATATAGGCAGGACCATAAAAATTGACCCCCAAGTAATCCACAGCACCTTCTTTAAACAGTACCTTATCGGTGGGGTTAATATTTGGAGCTTCTATGGACTCCTGAAAGTAGTTGAATAAACCACTTGGATACGCCCCTTTCAAAACCAAGTCTAGTTGCCAGCCATTCAGGAACTCATCGAAGCGTTTAGCCGCTTCCTGATCTTCTGGAGAATCGGTTAAAGGATAACATGGATTAAGATTTAAAATAATTCCAATCCGCCCTTCAGGAATGATAGCGCGAAAAGTCTTAACTACCTCAGCGTGGGATTTGAACAATCCATGTAAATTATTTAAACACTTTGCAAAAATTTTCTTACTCTGCATTCTGGAGAGTTTTGGCATAGTTTGTTCCTGCATGGCATAGGAGATGAAGAATTGATCAATCCACGGTTCATTGAATGTGGACCAGAGCTTCACGCGGTCTCCAAATTGCTCGAAACATGTTGTCCCATATTTCTTAAAAGCGTTTATCGTATCATTATGCTGCCACCCTCTTTTAAAGAGAGGCGTTGGTAATTCAAAATGCGTCAAACATGCGACGGGCTCGATGCCATTTGTTATTAACTCGTCAATAAGATTATGATAGAATTTTAGCCCTCTCTCATTCAATGGCCCAACCCCAGTGGGATAGATGCGGACCCACGAGATCGAAAAACGGTAACTCTGGAGTCCGAGCTGCTTCATCAACTGGACATCTTCTTTGTACCGGTGGTAGTGATCACAGCCGATATTCGGATCTGCAGTGAATTCCGGGAGTTTAAAAATCTGGTCGAAGAGGTGCTCCCCACGACCATCTTCTTTGGTCGCACCTTCGATCTGAAACGCAGCAGTGGAAGCCCCAAATACAAAATCTTTTGGAAAAGTTACATTAATCTTCACTAACCTCCATTGAATTTAAGTGGTGGTACTCTTTTCGAGTTCCGCTCTCCGCTCCAACATAATCTCTTGACATTGTTTGGCTTCCTTGGGGTATGTGAACAGTGGAATGAGCCACATCAGCCCGCCAGCGAGCCAAAAGCTGAGAAGGAAAGCCACATGGAAGGGGGTTACCTCGTCAGAGGCGATTGTGAATGCCAGGATAAAATTCCCAATTGCACCGCCAATATTGACCATTACGCCGTGCAAGGCGTTTGCGGTACTTCGAGTTTCCGGCACACATACCTCAGAATAAATTGCAAATTGATTTCCGACAGGCCAGGAAACTACCCAGTAACCAACGAAACCCAATCCAAGAATTAATATAGAACCTAACACGATTTGCCAAATTTCTGGTCCGAAGAGTGGGATTAAGTAGAATCCAAACATACACGCAAGTCCAAGACCAAGACCTAACAAGGAAATTGTAACCCGACCTCTGGGATTTCCTGCATTGTACCGACGATCACCAATCTTGCCTCCTTGAATATTCCCTGGTAAAGCTCCTACCCCCGCAACCATGTAAAATAGAATAGCAAAGAAATGCGCAGCGCCTCCAAGAACAGCAAATTGCGAAAATTCAAAATAATCTACAGCCCATATGCCCAAGGTAGTAGTAGCTACTCCGGTTAATAGGACTGAAAAGATGAGAGCCGTTACTGATTTACTCTTGAATAATTTCTTAATGTTACCTAATGTTAACTTATAATCGTAATCAACACCCTCATCTAATCCTTGAAGTTCAGGCTCATGTTTTCCTCTTGTGGGAGCAATCCCTCGTATAACATAGCCAGAAACTGCCACGAACGCTAAAATGAATCCTAGACCATAAGCCAGACGCCATCCAATGCCTGAAATTGCCCCTAACAAGCCTCCAAATAGTAATCCGCCCCCAGTTCCCAAAATCAAGCCGAAGTTTAGCCATCCAAATTTCGCCCCTCGCTCTTCGGGTCCGTAGAAATCGCCTACCATCGCAAATGCAATGGGGAGATAAGATCCTCTGAAACCAGCGGCCATAACGTCTAACACCGCGAATTGCATAAAATTGCCAGAAAGGGCAATTAATCCATAACAAGCGACCCAGCCGAATTGAGTAATCGCAAATAGTTTCTTTATTGAAATCTTTTTAGAGATCCTCTCACTAAAGTAGCCAAATATTAGAATACAAGTCACTAGCACGATAAGGTCTATACCCATTAGCCATGCAAGTGACATTCGATCAGTCCCAAGTGCATTTGCCATAGTATCGAGGTTACCGACTAAAATCGTTTTACAAACAAACAGAGCTGCGTAGATTAACAGTAAAGAGCGAAATGTGTTCGCTCTTTTACGTTGATAGACTTCATCCATGAGACCAATTCACCTTTCTCGCGTTTCGAGTTCGGCTCGCCGCTCAAGCATGACCTCTTGACACTGCTTAGTTTCCCTCATATACGTAAAGTAAAGAAAGACCCAGAGACACCCCCCAATTATGCCAAAGGCTAAAAGTAGCGCGATGTGAAAGGGTAAAATCGAACCGCCGGTAATAGAAAAGACGATCAGAAGGTTCCCCACGATTCCGCCAATGTTGACCATTACGCCGTTTAACGCATTGGCGGAGGCACGTACTTCTGGCACGCAAACCTCAGAATAAATGGCGTAGCCATTTCCGACGGGGAGCGAAGAGAGGAGAAACCCCAACAACCATAAGAATGACATTCCTCTCTTGCGTTCATATTCTTCGTCCAATGTATGTACTCCAAGTTTCTTTTACGAGTGAGATGTATTAGGGAAGAACCTAAATAAATACATCCCCTAAATGTTATTAGAGTATTGTGTGGGTAAAACATGACTAAAAAACGAAAAGATCCGTATTTAAAGCACGTGGAAACCAAAAAGCAAGAGGTTAAGATTACCGAGGAGGAGCAAGAGCTTCTCGAAAAATATTCAGACCAAAAGGAGGAGGTGGAGTTAACTGCAGACGAAGCGACAGTTTTAGAGATACTTAATAAAAGGAAAACTGTGATGATGATTACTTTAGAAATTAATATCGGGCTAAAACCCTTAGGAAAGCCGCCAAAGACAGACAAAGAAATCAGAACCATTCTCAATAAATTACATGATAAGGAGCAAGTGAAAGCAGTGACTGGCGGCGATGGGCAGGTGTATTGGGTTGATGTGAAACATTTTCGCAAGAAAGCCTTTGGAACGGATAAATTATAATGTAAGATTTGGATTGATTGAAATGAGTTACACACCAGACTATAAATCATTAAGAAAACATGAGGTGCCGGATTGGTTCCATGAGGCGAAATTTGGGATTTTCATTCATTGGTCATTATCCTCGGTACCGGCCTTCGGTAATCCTAAAGCAGATTTAATCGAGGTTATTAAGGAGGAGGGCTTTGGGGGGCACTTCAAGAATAATCCCTACGCGGAGTGGTACCTGAATACCCTCAGAATTGAAGGGAGCCCCACTCAACAATACCACAAGGAGAACTATGGTGATGATTTCTCGTATTTTGATTTTGTCAAAATTTTTAATGAAGAAATTAAGAAGTGGGACCCTAATGTGATGGCTGAGACGTTCAAAAAGGCAGGGGCGCAATACGTGGTGCTCGTGACCAAACACCATGACGGATTTTGTTTGTGGCCCAGTAAATACCCCAATCCACATATAGAAAATTACAATGCAACCCGAGACATTGTAGGCGAACTGACAGCGGCAGTGAAAAGTAGAGGAATGAAAATGGGTTTTTATTATTCAGGAGCATTAGATTGGACATTCAATGAAGAACCGATCCATAACATGATCTCCTTCGTAACTAGCGGCTCTTTGGAGCCCGGCTATGCAGACTACTGTGATAAGCATTGGTTTGAACTCATCGATCGTTATGATCCCATGATTTTATGGAATGATATTGGCTACCCCCCCGCAGGCAAGGACAAGGAATTAATGGCTTACTTTTACAACAAACATCCAGATGGGGTTGTAAATGACCGGTGGATGAAGTTCTCTAAAACCATAAGGCGAGTCCTCAAATTACCGCCGATAAAACAAGCGGTAGAATGGATAGCAAAACGCGCTATGGTCAAAGGTGGGGGCGGATCTGGGTTGAAACCCAAACATTGTGATTATCGCACACCTGAATACGCTCAGTATGGGAAAATTAAGAAATTTAAATGGGAAACTACCCGCGGCATTGGACATTCCTTCGGCTATAATAAGATGGAACCTGATAGCAATTATTTAACACTTGAAGAATTGGTCCATATGTTCATCGACATTGTCAGCAAAAACGGGAATCTTCTCCTGAATGTGGGCCCCATGGCAGATGGGACGATTCCGGATATTCAGAAGAAGTTAATCTTAGATTTTGGGAAGTGGCTTGAGACGAATGGGGAAGGATTGTATGGCACACGCCCATGGAGTCACGCTGAAAGTAAGACAATGGAAGGGCTTGAAGTGAGATATACTCAAAAGGACGGAGTCCTCTATGCCTTTTTGTTGGGAAAACCAGCTGAAAATCCAATAATGATTGAATCATTAGATGTCGACGCGGACACCAAAATCGATCTGGTGGGTTATTCAACAGATTTAGAATGGCACAACGATGGTGAAAATCTAGTTATTTCAATCGAGGATGAATTACAAGACGCTCCTGCATTCACACTTAAAATAAATCCAATTCCAAAGGAAGTGTGAAAAGTAAGGATTACTCAGACATTTTCGACTTCGTTCTAAACCATGCGAAATCGAAAATATCTAAGAGTTCATTTTTAAATGGTTGAAAGGCAGAAATATCGCCTCTCCAACTAGTGAGTAGGGTGGCAAACTTGCGTTCAAACATATTAATACTATGCCGAAGTGGAGCGCGAAGCACGTCATTGATTTGATCTGCGACTAGGACACCACTTATGCTGGTTTCAAGGTCATGCTCTAACATGACACCTTTTTGCCCATCATAGAAGAACGTAGGCGGGTGATCTGATTTTAAAATTTCCTGGAGGAGCATCATAACCCCCCCAATTCCAGCAGCAGCTAGATCGATATTTACCTTTTCGTCTTCAGCACGTCCACTGATGGTTAGATAGGGTAAGTTATTCGCATTATTCATTATTATTATTGCACTAATACTTGTATTTGACATAAAGAAACTTTTTGGGTCCAGCATGTAGACGGTTGCCATTATTGTAAGACCTATTATTACCATAAGATAATCGAGGTTGGGGATTTCGAGTAAATATGTGGTAACTGCACCTAAGATTCCTGCAAAAAAACCAACTAGAGCAATTAACGGCATTGTTTTCGACCGTCCAGGGACTTCCTTTGCAATAAACTGGGTCAGTCTAACAAAAATAATAATTACAGCGGAGAGTAAGTATGCAACAAATATTATATCAAATTCAAGATAGGTGATTTGATAGCACATATTCATGGGGTTGGTGCAGTTCCAAGTCCAGCGTGGGGGAAAAACTGAAAGAAATCCTATACAGAAAGATGTAAAGGCAATGAAAAGAATCGACACAAGGGAAAAGATCCTTCCCCTCATCCCTTCAAAAGCCATGATTAGAAAAGGAAACATCAGAAATAATAAAATCACAGAAGCATCTTGAAGTATCTCTACAGCTATTGGTGCTACATCTAAAGTGCCTGGTAACCAAAATATTGGTATAGTTAAAGAAAAGGCAACAGTAAATAATCCAAAAAAGGTTGCTAACAATAAAGTAGGGATATATCTATTCTTCTTATATAGTATTGCCAAGAATATTGTTACAATTGCGCCAATAATGACCTCAATAAGGGTTACCGCAAAAAATACAGAGTCCATATTGTACCACCAATGATTTTATTAAATTATATTTAGAATGAAGGAGCTTCTTGTTTTTAATACTTGTTATTTAATGAGAAGCTACTAGTATAAAAATTAAGAGTAGATGTGATTGTTCAACCAAAAGGGGAGGACTTTTCCTTAAGGAAGATTAAAGCAGGGGAATGCTAGTTAAAGATCAACTAGTGGAAATGCTTTTCATGATTAATGCGGAGTATTTGTTATAAGCTTTTTGAAATACATCAATTAGAAGTTTCTCATATTCTATACGAAGCCGGTTATATTCACTACCATGAATACCATCATAAAAGTTCCAGATCATTTCCCCAATTTTTTCTTTGGTAACACCTGGAAGGGGTTCGATGTGGCAATTGTACCAATTTAATGAGTTCGGATCCATCCACCATTCCTCTTCTACAAGAAGCTTAGTTCCCCTCACAAGGAATTCCGAGAGATGCTCAGTAAGATAAGTTTTTGGATAGATTTTAAACGGCCAAACGATATACTCATGGTTCGGATAAGTTAAACCGAGTATTTTTGATATTTTCCGCCCCAGCAGCACAGTTTCGTTCATCTCTTCAAGGGTTTCAGAGGGAGCACCAAAGATAAACGTCAGCACGTAATGTACAACATCTTTGGTTTTTTCTAAGGTGTCTAATAAACGCTCTAATCGAAGATTTTTATTATAGATTTCCTTCCGAACGCGTTGGGACCCCGATTCAATCCCAACTAGTGTTTGTATGAGACCTAATTCAGAAAAGCGCTTCATTACTTCGGCATTCACGCTGTCTACTCTGGATTCACATTCCCACTCGAATCTTTTATCTAATTTCTCAAGTGTTTGGACCCACTCCGCACGCCATGAGGGATTCATTCCGAAGTTAGCATCCCAAAAAAGGAATCTTGCTGATTCACCCATTGAATCTTCTCCATAGGTATCGTTCAATGCTATCAAATCACGGATGATCGCTTTTACCGGTCTTAAGCGATAATTACCCTTGAAGATCCAGGGAACCATACAAAAATTGCACGAATACGGACAACCTCTTGAAGTTTCGACGGGGATATTTACGCCCATTCCTGAAAACTCAAACATATCACTTAGTGTAAAGGTCGTATGGAATTTTAGATTATGTTTGGGGTAGTAACTTCGGATATCAGATAAATTAAACTCCAATAGTCTTTGTTCTGTTAAGAAGAATGCGCTATATTTAGCCCCAGATCGCCTCCGAAACATGAGATTAGGAATTTGAGCCCATTTCCTTTCGGCTGAGGGTGCAGCACCAGCGTGTAGTATTTGAGCAAGAGGAAGTTCTCCTTCTCCAATTACAACTATATCCAACCAAGGTGACCGTTTTAAATAGGATTCAGCGATACCTGAGGCGTGGGCGCCACCAGCTATAATGACAGTATTGGGAAGTTCCTCCTTGATACGCATCATCATGTAAATATTAGGAACAGTTTGCTCTGCAGATAAAGTGCTCATGCCAACAAACTCGGGTTCTTCGCTGATAATGACGCGAACAGCTTTTTCTGCCTTAAACAAAAGATCCTCAACGAAGCCTATTTGTTCTTCAGGAATACCCACTTTATGTATCAGGTATCCCGCAATTGAGCATAGACCTAGGGGAGGAACGCTCTTGGAATGGAAATCAGGCCCACATAGATGAACAAATGTAATTTTCTTTCCCATTCCAACTCAAACCTTCAGGGTGTTCTTATCCATGAAAAAAGATGGTAGTAAACTCGACGATTTGTAAGAAAAAAAAGGGATTTTAGGAATTTATTTGAATCCGATTTCTAAAGATCAGCAGAATAAGTCCTATTGAAGCAATCAAACCCAGTAGGGTGGTGAGCATTTCAAATCCAGGGATGCCAGGGTTTGCGCCTTCGATTATGATAACCAGTGCTATGTCCCCGGCGCCTGAGAACCTGTTGAATCTAAGATAATGAGTGCCGGAAGTAACAATAGTATTGCTTAACGAGATGGGACTAGTCCCACCTATATCGGAGCTAAATGAAACTTGACTTGGGTTATACAAAAAGAGTTCAACACTGAAAATCCCATCATTAAAACTGACGAATACATCTAAAGTGGTCCCAGCGGTGCACTCGACCTTAAAATAGGCCTCATCATCCGCAGCAAGGATTGTTTTGTTGTGAGTTCCATTGGAGAGGGCCTCGGCAGTATTAAAATCACTCCCGTACCCAACTGCGGGGGGTAGAAGGACAAGGAACGCCATTAGCAGACAACAAGCGGATGTTAAAATGAGTTTTTTCTTCACTTCCTTCTTCATGCGTTCTTCACACCTAAATATTTTGAATTTCACTTGAGATGTTGTTGTGTTCGTACTTGTATAAAAGCCTTCCTTGGGACGGAATGTATTAATCGCTTCGAGAGCTAGTGGAGCTATTATTGTAAATTATTTGAAATGTTAAAACACACAATATTTGAAGATGGATTCACACATGGAACGCCCGAAATTTACCTTATGGCTGTTGCTCCTTGGATTTTTTTTCATTGATTTTACACGCAGCATGCTCCTCCCCAATATTGTGACGATTTCCCATCTTTACTTTGGTAGCTTTCAAGCAATTGAAATAGGTTTACTTGTCACTGCTCAAATGGGCGCGAGCGCAGTGGCTTGTTTGGTTTTTGGGATTTTAGCAGATAAAAAGGCTCGTAAAAATATGGTAGTCATCGCTCTCACCTTCTGGTTGAGCGGTCTATCATTAATTATCCTTGCATTTATCACAAACTATTATATATTGCTGGTTGGGCAATTATTACTTGGATTCGGTTCGGGTGGCTTTATCCCTGTAGTCCAGGCAATTATTAGAGATGCAACACCTGCAGAAAAACAGGGCAGAGTTTATGGATGGTCGTCTATCTTATGGAGTCTCGGATTTTCAGGAATCGTCGTGGGCAGTATGTTTTCACCGAACTGGCAGCTGCCTTTTATTATCGCCATAATCCCATTAGCTGCACTCACGATCTTGTACTTGATGCTAGGAACATCATTTAAAATAGGTCGACATGAGGAAGAATTGAAAGAAGTTTTCGCTAAAGATAAAATATATAACTATCGGGTAAATTGGGAGTCCTTTAAAGGGATACTGAGAAATAAGACGAATATTCTCGTTTTTATTGAGGGTATCTCCTCCGTTTTTGGTGTTTCAATGATAATTCTTTATTTCTTTCCATTTCTGGAAGAAGGTCCAGCTAATATTTCACCGTTTATTGTAGGTTTACTAATGCTATTAATTATCTTTCCCATAGATTTCGTAGGAATCTTACTTTGGGGGAAGGTTGGAGACAAGTTGGTAGTAAAATATCCAAGAATAAGGATTTTGTTAATTGCACTGTGCTTTACTATTTCAGTTCCTTTATTTATAATAACATTTAATGTACAGGGATCTCCCGCAGCCGAAACAACCACCCTCTTTGCAGCATTCACCAATCCAGGAATATTAGCTTTTGTACTCCTCTTTGCAATAGGGGAATTTTTCTTGGTCATCTACTCACCGAATCAGCCCCCAATAATTAATGCGATTAATTTACCCGAAACGCAAGGCTCTGTATTTGCATTAAACCGGTTTGTGGAAGAGCTGGGAGGATCTCTCGGTCCCCTTGTTATAGGTCTCATTTTTGAAGCCACTGCCCAAGATTATTCGCTCGCCATGACCTTAGGAATGATGTTCATGATTCCCGGTACAATTTGCTGGTGGATTATTATGAAGACTTATCTGGGGGATCGCGCCTCGGTCCAAAAGACTCTTGGTGAACGAGCGAGACACGTGAATAATACAGATCAACGGTAATACTCAAGGAAAAATTCTTTGAACTTCGTATACTGATTGATAATTTCCCCCTTTTCGGAAAGCGGCTTCATAAATAAAAAATAGGTATTGCGGTCGTCCAGAAATCTTAACTTTTTAATCACTTTCTTTTCGTGCTGAAGAGTCGTAATTTGGGTGCAGCTCACCTCTGGAATCTCATTTCTTATTTTCCGGAGGATATATCCAATAAACCGCTTTTTTTCGTCTAATACCATGTCTTCATGAAAGGCGAGCGACGTTAACAGGGCGGCATAGATTTCTTCGAACTCCCCATTCTTATTTAAAAAGATAATTTTTTCAACTCGACAACATACATTGGAGTACAACTCCCCCTCTCGCTCCATTACGAACCACTGATGACCCCATGGAGGGGGATATTTCGCCTTTAATAAATCAAAATATTTGAGGGTGTGTCGGAATCCTTCAAGGGTATAGATAGTTGCGATGGGTACTCGTAATAAATAAGAGTTTATCAAGTCTAATGCCGCCTCAAGGTCTTCGGATGTTCCAAGCCTTATATTTCCGGGAGGTTCAACATCCGGAATATGAGAAAACAGCCACGAAATTTTTGTTGTAAGGGTTCCATACTGCGCGCTTACAGCTTTTAGTCCTTGTTCCTCCATTAATTTGAGATAGTGCTTAGTTTTCCCAAATTTAATAAAACCAAAATGATCGCGTAGGATTTTATCGCCGTACCTTCCTTTCTGTGGGAAAGCTATAATCAAATCGAAATTTCGTTCCTCTGCATGAGTGATTAGTTGATTTAACAGTTTTTTTGCTATACCCTGTCTTCTGTATGCGGGTTTAACAGTTAGGAGTCCCAGATTAAGCATTTCAAGCTGCTGATTCTCAATCCCTACCAGGTCGCGATGCCCAAACAGAGTGCCAATTAATTTCGTCCCCTCAAATGCTCCAAAAGCAAATTCTTTTGAGATTCCTTTATCGACATTGGTGTCAAAATAAAATTTTGTATAAATTTCATCCCATACTAACGTCCCCTCTTCGCCATACTCTTGGAAATAAATATCCTTCAGGTGCTGTGCCACTTCCTTATATGGATATGGGGATTCTAACCTCTTTATCTGGATTACCATTTCAACCAACACTAAGGTTTTTTCATCGGCACATTAACTTTAGCGAGCTGCACTTTTGTATATTTACTTCGCAGTTTGGCCACTTTCGGACGGATGATATGATTAGCAATCCACCATTCTTCTTCTTTTGTGAGATTCATATCATAGTATTTATCAAGTTCAAACGACTTTCCAAATTCGATCGTAATCTTAAATGGTAGGGGGACTAATGAAAATAGAATTGGGTCTGGAGGACCGTGTTCCTGTGGAAAATCTTTTAGGATCGGGATAGCTCTATGAAAGCCGACAGTTGCCACGGGAACAATGGGGACCTTATACTTAAGGCCGATCCGGACGACTCCGGGGAAGAATTTCTGAATGACATGGCGTTTTGTAAATAATCCCGACCTCCCTTCTGGAAACATGCAGACTAGACTCGGATACTGACTTCCTTTCTTATGTAAATAGGGATTAATGTACTGCCACCGAAGCCCGCCGCGTAGCCATAGCGGAATACCTCCCGCAACCCAGTAACGTCCCCATATACCATTAATATAGTGGTACTTATCCATCACCAAGACGTGGATTTCGCGATTCGGATGGCAACAGTGGCTGATTGCCACGATATCAAGATCATATCCGCCAGAATGGTTAGGCGCGATGATTGCCGCACCCTTCGGGATATTCTCTAACCCACGCACTTTCATTCTGTGATAGAATTTAAGATAATACCGAAACAAGAATTTCCTTATTTTAACAAATGTTTGGTATTTCATAGGTACTCAATCACCCATTTTAAAGAACAAGGAAATAGCTTATTTAAGTATTAAATATAATTAAAAATTAATTACTTTATTCTACAATTGGTGAGTTAATCTAGTGTTGCAGACTATTAGGACGATTATTCGCGAGAGATTTGGTTGGCTTCAAAGTTGGATAAACGCTGTTAAACTCTCAGCCTATGAATCTCTAAAGCGCCAAAAAAGTCCTGTTATAATTATCCCCAGAAAGGATTATTGGATAGTTAGGGGGAAAGGGCAATCTGTTTTTTACCCCTTAGATGCCTCAGGATATCCTAGGATACACCAGTTGGACGTTTATAGTTATAGAGGTTTTGTGGAAGTTGAAAGAGGGGACATAGTCTGTGATATTGGAGCAAATATTGGAGAATTTGCGCTCTTGATTTCAAATTTAGCAAGTAAAATCATTTGCTTTGAGCCTGATCCACAAAACATTCGTTTTTTTAAGAGAAATACCGAGCACTTGAAAAATTTAACTCTCATTAAAAATCCGTTATGGAATGAGAATACCATAGTTGAATTTATTCTCGGAGATCAGACTGATGATTCCAGTATCATTAATATAGATTCAGAAAGAGAAAGAGGGCGACTACGTCTCCAAGCGAATCGGTTAGATTCATTATTTTCAAAATTCAATATTGAAAAGATTGATTTTTTAAAGCTTGATGCGGAGGGCGCCGAACCAGAAGTTCTGGAAGGAGCTGAAGGAATTTTTAGTAAGATTATGAAGATTGTTGTGGATTGTAGTCCAGAACGGGACGGACAGTCTACTGTAGATGCTGTTCAAAAAATATTGAACCGAGCTGGTTTCAAGATTATCTTACGTAATAATAGGGTGTATGGAAGGAAAAGTTAGGAATACGATATAATTAAGGACAGGGAGAATAAAAAATGATTACCGCGACTCATATCGGTGGACTTGGTAATAGATTACGGTGTTTAATGGCATCTATGGTTTTAGATCCTGACTATCGAATTTTGTGGCCTGAAAAAATGTTTGGAAAAGGGATGAGTTGTAGCTTTAATGATCTTTGGAACAATGATATTGCAGTTGAGACCCCTATTGGGAGAGTATATGACAGTTGGTGGCTTCTACAATTACCCGGGGACATCCCTAATCGTCCTGTTATAAGTGCTTTGAATTTTATATCCTATTTAGGACCTGATGGCAAAAAACATAATCGATTCGATTCTGGAATCAGAAAAAAAATTGTTCCAAAAGAAATCATAGCTGCATATGTAAAAGCCGTACAATCCCTCGAACCTATCGATTATATCCAAGGGGAAATTAAGAAATTTACACAAAAATTTGCGGATAATACTATCTCTGTTGGTATGAGGACTTTTTCTGAATTTGATGAGGGGGGCGCCAGACGCCCGGAGGACGATAACTTAAATCGAAATCGGGAGTTTAAAAAACAAGGTGGTTTGGATCTATATTGGGAACAGATGGATAAGTTCAAAAATAGTATCTTTTTCGTCAGTGCTGATAATGACATAGCAATAGAGAAAGCTGTAGAACGGTATGGGGCGAAAATAATTTATAGAAAACGAAGGACGAGTTTTAAAGATAGATTAAAAAAAGTAGCCTTACAGGATCAAGTTATCGATTTATATTTATTAAGTAAAAATAAAATTATCATCCAAGATCCCCTCTCTTCATTTACGGATACAGCCTGGTGGTTAGGAGGTGGTGAGGGGCGTCTATTAAGTGTTAATTTACATCATAGAACCCATTCTATGCTACGAGCACACATCAATTATTATTATAGAAGAAGACTTTGGAAGAAAATTAAGGGGTATTTACCTCACAAATTAAAGTTTTTTTAAATAGATGAATGTAATTAAGTCTTAGGTTCGCAGACGACTATTAAGGGTTACTTAACTTTGATTCCGCGCCCCCGCAAATAATCTTTCACTTCTTTTACCGAATATTGGTCATAATGAAAAATACTGGCAGCAAGTGCGGCAGCGGCTTTCCCTTCAGTGAGTGCTTCGAGCATGTGGTAGGGGTGACCGCAGCCTCCTGAAGCAATGACCGGGATTTTCGCATTTTCAGCGATAGCTCGCGTCAGCGGGATATCAAACCCATCTTTGGTGCCATCCGCATCTTTACTTGTGAAAAGGATTTCACTCACACCCATCTCAGCCATTTGGATACTCCAATCGACTAAATCAATGCCCGTTTCTTTGGTTCCCCCATAGATTACGACGTTGCCCCAGAATTTGCCATCTGCAGTTTCGATAATGTATTTACCCGCTTCCTCTTTCTCAATGGGACTCCGTAGGGCGTCGATCGCAATGACGATCTTTTCACCACCGAATTTTTTCACCGCCTCCTTCACAAAGGTAGGATCTTTCACGGCCGCGGTATTAATGCTAATTTTATCCGCACCAGCTGAGAGGAGGGTTTCAATATTTTTGAGACTTTTTATACCTCCTCCGACCGCGAAAGGTGCTGTGGAGAGCCGCTTTTTTGTTTGTTTGACAACATCTAAAAAGGTATCACGACCCTCAAGGGAGGCAGAAATATCTAGGAGAACAATAAGATCGGCGCCATCTTTTTCATATTTGGCAGCATAATCGGCAGGATCTCCAACTTCCCGAATGTTTACAAACTTAATTCCTTTTACGAGCTTTCCATCTTTGGTGTCCAAACAGGGGACGATTTTTTTATAATCTGACATTATTCACGCTTCCTTGAATTTGGGAATCACCTCATTACTTAAAAGTTTGGAGGCATCCCAATAGGTAAATGGTGCATTTTTACTTGAGGCCCCATTCACTATCTCAAAAATAAAATAAGTGCAACCTAAATCAATATATTTCTGAACCTTTTGAATTATCTCTTCTGGTGACCCACACATGATATTTTCTCGGATGAGTGTTTCAGGAATTTGTTCAGTTAAAACCGATAATTTATTCACATCGAATTTGACAATGTTTTCACGATCAAATTTTAACAAACTCATCTCATCAGGATTGAATCCCGTAGCTTCACGATATAATTGATCAAAGTCATCTTTCCAGTACCCTAATTCTTTAAGACTACTGGGTTGTAGTACTATACTCATTTTGTTTACATTGATATACTCAGTAAGTTTGGTTTCATCATCATTCACAAAGATGCGTTGGAACGCGCCAAAGGTAAATTTGTCCAAATCCCGCCCTTCCTTTTTAAGGGTGTCAGTAATTTCATTTTTCCCACTCTCGTACACTTGAAAAAACGTCCCTAGCGGCATCCAACCATCTGCTACTTCGCCAGTTACCCTTCGGCTATAGGGACCATTGCCAGCAATCCACACGGGGATTTCTGAAACAGGTTTGGGAAGGAGCACGGCTTTTTTTGTCTGGTAATATTGGCCCTTGTAAGTAACACGTCGCCCCTTTTTCCAAAATAATTTCATGAGTTCGATAGATTCTTTCATCTTGCTAACAGCGTGATCGTAGGGAATATTATAGGCCATTAGATTCATTCCTTCACCCGCTCCAATTCCCAAAATGAATTTTCCTCCAGTAATGTGATTAATCGTCGTGGCCATTTGAGCGAGAGCGGCTGGATGGAGCCTATGCGGATCTGTAACACTGGAACCCAAGGTCTTATCCGTCAATTCTGCAAATGATCCAAACATCGGCCATAAACATAAAAAATCATCAATTGCGGCGCCAGGAATCCCACTTAAGTGGTCCGGCAACCAAATCGAATCCCAATTCTCTTTATCGGCAGTCACAAGTTTCTTCTTGACAAAATCATACGAATGTGAATAAAATAACTCGATTCCGAACTGTACCATGAAAATCAACCTCTGAAATATTCATCTAATTTGTATAATTAGATAGATGAATGTCTTTTTTAGTCTAATTGGTAGTGAAATTCGGCGCGATTTCCTTTCAAAACCTCCAAATTCTTTAAGGAAAGAAATACATTTTTATCTGAAAAGAATCTGCATAAAAAATAAGGAATGATGACAATGAAAAAACAAATTGGAGTAATTCTAATTGCTGCTATTTTACTTTTTGGGTGTTTTCCAGTGTCCTCAAATGCGTTCCCGACAGATCCATTTTATACCGATGATCCAGATGATTGGACTCAAAATAATTGGGAAGATATTCTGAAGTTTTGGATTGATAACACCGAATCCTTTATAATGTTCAAGGTTGAATTTGCGGCTCCGTTTAACAATACAATGGGTGATGGATATTTCTTGAATATCCTAATTTCAGTTGACAATAATACGGGGAACTGGTACGGGAGCTCTGGCAATGATTTCAGGGCTGATTACGTAATCCAATATATAACTGACAACCCACCAGCGTGGATTCCAACTTTTAATGATGAAAATAATGTTCCCAATACGCTATCTCCAGTTCCTTCTGCATCA
>JAEOSY010000389.1 GCA_016840125.1 Candidatus Helarchaeota archaeon
AAAAAAGGCTGTGGCTGAAACAAAACTTTAAATGCTCAATTTAACCAAAGTTAGAAAAACCACTTGATTTTTTCAAGTGGTTTTTTTTATTGTGCGCCGGGCATGGCGCGCAGCGACAAGGCGAAGCCTTTTTGCTGTCAACTGTAGCGCGAAAGCAATACAGGAAGTGACTTGGCAGGTGAAACGTCCTGCTATGGACCGTAATGACCGGAACCATTAGCCGAAGGCAAGTCTCACTTCGTGGGATGAAGGAAGCTGGAAGCAAATCCCTGGTCTGACGAACAGAAACCACATATTAGGCTCAAACACGCTGGATAAGGAGTCAATAAGATCTGAAGTCCAATAGTCATTCGGAGTGCGTTTGAGTAGATGCGGTGGATATATGGGGAGAAAGTCACGCGCCTTACCCCGGGAGATTAGCATGTCTGTCCTGGTTCATTAATCAGGACTATGATCCGTCAAGAGATGATCAGACGGGCATGCTGAAGTCAGCCGAGGCCATAGTAGTGTCAAGCAGAAGGCATGAAGGGCTGAACGATAAAATCGTCTCTTGAACCTTATTTTCGACTGAACAAGGAGATACAGATCAGATGACTGAGATGTCAAAACAAACTGTGAAAGATAGTGCCGGAAGCATGAAGGATAGCAACTTTGTGTATCAAGGTTCAGCGGCATCTAAGGAGCCTTCAAGGGAATCAATTGAGCTCACGCTCGAAGAAGTTCTGCATCGCGACAATCTGGTCGCGGCCTATAAACGGGTTGTTTTCAACAGGGGAGCCCCTGGAATCGATGGAATGACTGTGGATGATTTGAAAGATTATCTGCAACGGGAATGGGAAAGTCTTCGTGATCAGCTATTAACAGGGACATACCGACCCTTGGCAGTCAGGATCAAGGAGATACCCAAACCAACCGGTGGAATGCGCATGCTTGGCATTCCATCCGTGTTCGATCGGTTTATCCAAACGGCTCTCTTAATGGCACTTCAACCCTATTATGATCCAGAGTTTTCGATTTGGAGTTTTGGTTTTCGTCCGGATCGTAGTGCACAACAAGCAGCATTAGCTGCTCGTAGTCATATTCGATCTGGTCATCGATGGGTCGTTGATCTTGATCTGGAGAAGTTCTTCGACAAAGTTAACCACGATATTCTCATGTCGCGACTGGCTCGCCGTATCAAGGACAAGCGAATTTTACAGCTTATCCGACGGTATTTGCAATCCGGCATAATGATAGATGGCGTGGTTAGCCAACGAAGCAGTGGTACACCGCAAGGAAGTCCACTCTCTCCGCTCCTGAGTAATATCCTGTTGGATGAGTTTGACCGGGAGTTAGAGAGACGTGGTCATCGGTTTGCTCGTTATGCTGACGACTGCAATATTTACGTACGCAGTCGTCGTGCAGGCGAACGGGTTCTGGCATCGATTGCAGTCTACCTACAAGATAAATTACATCTTGTTGTTAACAAAAGCAAAAGTGCTGTAGCCCGTACCTGGCATCGAAAATTTCTTGGGTTCAGTTTTACAACCCATTACGAGACGAAACTCCGTGTTGCGCCGGAGTCGGTAAAACGATTCAAGGCGAAACTCAAAGAACACTTTCGTCGTGGACGCGGCCGGTCACTTCGCCAGACGATTAAAGACCTGACACCAATCCTTCGCGGATGGTATAATTACTTTGGTCTGTCAGAAGTGAAGGCTTGTTTTGAGAAGCTGGATCAATGGATTCGGCGTCGCCTTCGTTTAATCCTATGGCGGCAGTGGAAACGTCCGCGAACACGAGCACGTCGCTTGATGAAATTTGGAATTGAACGGAAACGTGCATATAAAAGTGCTTATAACGGACATGGTCCATGGTGGAATTCTGGTGCATCACATATGAATGCAGCGATTACTACCAAATGGTTACGTAAACTCGGATTATATATCTTCTTGGAACAACGAGCTTGAAAGTAGGTTTTATCGAACCGCCGTATACGGAACCGTACGTGCGGTGGTGTGAGAAGGGGTAGGGGTGACCCTACCCTTTACTCGATTTCTTTAAAATCGCTTGCTGCAATATTTGATTTTTAGCATCTTCGTGGCTTATTCCCTCTCCTTTCTCTAATTGCGATTCCGCTATCTGAATGTCAGTTAATAGCTCTAATTTTTCAATTAATTTTTCGTATTCAACTACATTCATCAAGATTGCCTCAATTTTTACTTATTTTGTGAACATTCAAGTAAGAATGAAAAGCTCTTTAATGGTAAAATTGGATTAAGAGATATAAAAATTTCAGAAACGATAGTTTTATCATAATGCATCGCTGTAAGTCTTTTAAAGCCTGAGTTAGCCACTTCACGTCCTATTTCTTCATTTAAAAAAAGAAATGAAATAAGCGATATATAACGTAATGTCGTTATTAAACAACTCCCTTTCGTATAAATTTTTTATATATTTATGGTAACAAAAAATAAAATCAAATTAGATAAAAATATTATTTTCTAACTTTAGTTAATACAGTCTGCCAGAAAAAACCATTTTGGAAAGCAAATATTAATAGAAGCAAAATTGAAGTATTATTATTAATATTTCCATAAATAGATCCAAATACTAGTGGCGACACAAGAATTGGCTTAAAAAATTGCCATTTTTGGAATACTAACTTATTACTACTACCAATTGCGTCATAAAAATACTTCGCGGCCATTCCTGCAATCATGCTAATGTAAAATCCTATTTCTAACCAGGGTATTCGGGCTAAAAATGAAGAATTTCCTTTTTCGATAATTTCTGTATTTTCAAGAATAAAGTAGATTACGAAATATAAAATGATACCTATAAAGATGCATGATAAAATAAAAATAATCTGTT
>JAEOSY010000390.1 GCA_016840125.1 Candidatus Helarchaeota archaeon
AAATAAATTTAGGGAGATCATAATAAATTTTTTTGAAAACGAAATGATTCAAATCTTGGGAGCCGGCCCAGAGGACTTTTTAGACATTTTAATAACAGCTTTACGGGGATAAAATGGTACAGGAAGAACTTCAAACTCGAAAATTAAAAGCAATTTTGGAAAACGCTTTAAAGCGACCAATAACTTATGAAGAGGCGCAATTTCTTTTTCAAGTAGAAGACTTCGAAATAGTGCAGAAGAATGCGTTCAAGATCCGCTTACAGCATTTTGGGAGAGTTCTAAGGGCTTATTTTCCAGGAGCGGGGAGATTTCCTTCCATTTCTTTGACTGGAAATGAATGTTCTTTAAGTTGTGCCCATTGTGATAAACATTACCTGGAACATATGTTGGATGGAAGTTCTCCTGAAAAGTTACTTGAAATATGTTATGAATTGGAGAGGAACGGGGCTATCGGATGCTTATTGAGTGGGGGACTAGATGAAAATGCTGCAGTACCCTTTGAAAACTTTCTTGATGCCATCTCTGAAATTAAGAAAGAAACAAATCTGGTGCTTAACGCTCATACAGGCTTACTTTCCAGATCCATCGCCCAAAAGTTGGGAAAAATAGGCGTTGATGTTGCATCCGTAGACGTAATTGGTGATGAAAGAACAATTAAGGAAGTTTACGGGCTGAATAAAGCACCTGAAGACTATTTTACTAATTTAACAATAATTAAACAATCAGGCATTTCGTATATTGCCCCCCATATCTGTTTAGGAATTCATTATGGAAAAGTTGTTGGTGAGTTAAATGCATTGGAAATGGCTCGTCAGATAAACCCAGATGAAATAGTTATTATTGGACTCATACCCACTCGGGAAACGCTAATGGAGCATACACCTGCTCCGAGTCCCGAAACTTTTGCACAAATTGTTGCTATTGCAAGATTGATGTTTCCGAAAATCCCCCTTTCTGTAGGTTGTATGCGACCCAAAGGACGTATGCGTATTGAAATTGACAAGCAAGTTATCAAATCAGGCGCAGACCGGCTTGTACTTCCAACAAGAAGTGCTCTTCGAGAATTGACTGAACTAAATCTAAAAATAAAAAAAATTGAAGCATGTTGTACAATCCCAGAATGGTTGGAATAAAGATATTTCTACTTCTTTTAAAATTTGTAAATAGAATTCCACGTCTTTTATTCCATTCTAAAAGGTTTACTGTTGTGCGGAGAAATTTATCTGAAGGTTTATTTATTTTCATGTTTCCGAATTATATGAAAGAGATGTAGAAGTCTCTTCATCAATTCCTGATCTATTATTAAAGCACTTAGAATCATCCTACTTTGAAATGGGTTGTTCTGATTGCTTCTTTTTATATAGAGATTTGTTAAGAGAATATAGAGTATGAAGAAAACCTACAAAAATATAGAGACTAATTCGGGAATTGCGCAACATCCTTGTAATACCATACGTGGTTGAAACAAATGGAAGGAATATCTGAGCGAATTAACAAAGGACTTATATGTCCTCGATGTGGGCTTCGAATGTATATACTTTCGCACTGTACTCAAAGATGTGCATCCTGCGGCTTTTGGAAACGTATATAGTCGGATTTTGATTGAAGAAAAAGAAAAAAATGATATTAAGAGTTTTAAGTTGTTTTAATAACCACTGTCTTACTTAAGTTTTGTAGAATTCTTAAACGCTTTTGTACGTCCCCTCTATTCGCTAAAATGCCAATTATGAAGTCTAATATAATACCCCAAAAGCCTCTACTAAGATTATTGATGACAAGGTTGCCTGGTGTTGCTGGCTCAAGTGAATATTCATCAACTGTCCTTAGCTTTAAGGCAATTTTTCCTATGGTTTGTCCTTTATTAAATGATTCCAATGCCCAAAAGTAAAGAAATGCGAGTAACCAAGAAAATAAAGTCCCCAGACCAAGATAATCCATCGCACCACCAATAAGCCCAATAAATCCTATCCAACCAACAATACCAATGATTATTGCGTCAAGAATAAATGCTAAAAGACGTTCCCAGAAGCCAGCGTATACAACCTGTTCTTCTGAAGTAATGGGGGGAGGGGGAACTTCAGTTGGTGGAGGCGGTGGAGGGGGTGGTGCTTCCGCTGTAGGGGTAACAGCAACATC
>JAEOSY010000391.1 GCA_016840125.1 Candidatus Helarchaeota archaeon
CTACCACGGTGGTCGCCATTCCAATAGCGCCCGCGTGGGCGCCTTACTCCTGCAACAGCAGGTCGAATCCCCCCCGTTGCCTCTATCGACGGGCTAGGACAAGCTGTCTAAGTTTGTCCAAATTTATGGATAGAGTATGCCCGGCAATGGAAGTTAGATCAAAAAAGAATAGACCGTGAGCCTCGAAGGTTACATTAGGATAAACACCTATACCCCAAACAGTCCCGTAATTTGCTGTGGGAGCAGACTCGTGAACATATGTATCCATTGTGGCAGTGAAGTTATTTGTTGTGGCTACAGCCGATGAAGGCGGGCACAGCATAGCTAGACATGTTAGAACAACAGCGAGCATTAAAAATCTGCGATATTTCATAAATCAGTCTCCTTTTCATTTTAGGATAACCTTTTAAGAAGTTATAAAAATTTATAAATTTTTATAACTTTTTGGAAGGTAATCACCTACCAGATTATTTCGAATTGAAAAATATGTCGTGAAATTGCGCTTTCACGTCAATCAAATCATTTTAAAAAAATGGGGAGGGAATAATTATTGAGGAGGTCCTGCATTTGGACGTGATTCCGTTGCGGATTTTCCATCAAGCCCCCAATGGTATTTAGGAATTTCATACACGATTACTTCCACTACTTGGCGAGGGATACCTATATTCACGAACACGTCGGTAATACCCACAATAACCTTCTTGATATTTTCCTCTGAAAATCCTTTCCATACATTTACATGAACAACTGGCATCTTTTTCACTACTAATTTTCAGTTAGAGAATATAATACTCATAATTATTTTGCTTTACTCAATTTATCTATAAGGAGCTGTCCATTCGTTCCCACATTTTCAGGAGAATTTTCTCTTATTATTACAGTAACATGTGAGAATGCCTTAGGATATCCATAAATTTCTTTAATTACAGTTGTAATTTCCTTCACAAGCTTTCGCTTTGTTTCAATATCACGTGGTGGTCCTTCTATTGTAATATTTGGTATAATCAATCACCTCTTTATTTCTTTGTTCTTTTTATATTCTTAATCGTATCGATCGTGAATTTTTACTTTTTTCGAAATTTTAGAAAAATTATCTTTATTTTTCTAACTATGCATTAGAAGAATGAGAAATAATAACATTAAAGAATATATTTTCGGTATTACATTGCATATAATTGAACGATTTCAATTAGAGAAATACGAGTATGGCATCATTTTCACTCTTAATTCAATGGAATGGATTGTTAATCAGTTTATCTTTGATAATCCTGCATATTTTCCATATGCGAGGTCCCTATAAGCTGCCTCTCATGAATTTTTTTCGATTTTTTACGCGATATGAACGATTTTTTATGCGTTTTATGTTTAAACTACTTAAAAATGATAATTTATACAAGAATCGCTTGATCCGATTTATCCCCGAATTTGTAGCGTATTTCGCGGCAAATGGAGCCCAACCCAATATATACACGCTCCAACAATTAGAGAATGTTGTAGAAATTCTATATCAACAAAATGGAGGATCCGAAAATTTTGGAGTCCTCTTCAGACCGTGTCCCTGTCGTGATGCCCAGCGGAACTACAGTAAAACGCTCCCCAATATTACCGATATCCTATTCACCACTAATGCACAAGCTTTACGTAAAAATCGCGATAATATATTTGTATCCAAAAAGGTTTTACTCCGGAAATTACGAGAATTTGATGAAAAGGGGTTGATTCATGTAGTACTCGGGTGTTTAGGACAAGAGGGACATGGAATCAATATCTGTAATTGCCATAAATCAGCTTGCTTTCTACTTCAAGCGATAGTTGGACGCGGATTTCGGCGTGGTTTAAACCCAGGTCCCAGCATTGCAGTGTGTGATCAGAGTCATTGTAAAGGAATTGAGGATTGTGGGAAATGTTTAACCCGCTGTCCCTTTCATGCACGAATTAATGAGAATGGCAAGGGGGGTATTTTAGCAGATAGATGTTTTGGCTGCGGGCTTTGTGCGAATAGTTGTGACTCAGGTGCCACTCAAATGACTCCGCGTCCGGGTTATAAGGAAACATATTTCCCCTTAGAATGGACACCGTTACAACCGAAGAAGCAAGATTTAGTTCCCCATTTATTAATTGATTAAACCTTTCAAGTTGCTAGCTTCATATATATAAATAATAAAAACTCATAGTCTATAATATATTATTACCAATTTTTGAATTTTGAGAGCTGATTGAAGTGAAAAAAATAATTTTTACTACATTTATAATATTTATTCTTATATGTCCCATGTTCTTTCTTTCAAATTTCTTAATCAATTTTTCACAATCACCTATTCCGAAAACTGATTTAAGTTCAGTTCCTCTAAAATCCACAGCTTGGACTAATGCCTCTGTAATTTCAGATGATGCAACTGATTGGAATACAGGGAACAGCAGGTATCCTGAAATTGCTATTGATGGAAATGGAGTTGTGCATGTCGTATGGTCGGATTATACCACGGGGATTTGGGGTACGGATGCTGAAATTTTCTATGCATCATATAATAGATCAGGGATTTGGTCAAACGGCACTGCAATCTCGGGACTTGGGCTTAATTCGTGGAACAATCAGCCGAGTATTACTCCAGATATTGCGGTTAGTGAAACTGGAACGCTTCACGTCGTATGGGCTGATTACACAGATGGAGAGTGGGGAAGTGATATAGAAATAATGTATGCGAACTATACTAATACTGAGGGTTGGTCGAACGCCACCGCCTTTTCAGGCGTGGGAGTAAATTCATGGAATGATGGTACAAGTAGGTACCCTGCCGTTGCTGTAGATCCCTCGGGGGACGTACATGTTGTTTGGGAAGATAATACTGTTGGTGAGTGGGGTGCAGATTATGAGGTAATGTATTCGAAGTATGAGATAGGTTCCGGCTGGACAAATGCTACAATCCTCTCGGATAATGCTTCTGACTGGAACTTGGGTGCTAGTTATCGACCCGACATCGCTGTTGATAAGAGTGGAGTAGTCCATGTAGTTTGGTACGATTATTCTGATGGCCCTTGGGGGTCTGACATCGAAATATTATATAAGAAATACACACCGGGTTTTGGTTGGTCAGAGGTTCTGGGAATTTCTGGAGAAGGTGTCAATTCATGGAATATTGGCACTAGTAGGTATCCAGCCATTACAGTAGATGATGAAAAGATTGTTCATGTTGTTTGGGAGGATTATACAAATGGGGAATGGGGTTCTGATGGGGAAATTATGTATATGAATTATACCGAATTTGTTGGTTGGACGAATGCCACTGCCATTTCAGGCGTGGGTGTCAATTCATGGAATAATCAGAACAGTATTTATCCGTCAATTTTTGTTGATAACACTCAAACGGTACATGTTGCGTGGCAAGATGACACAGATGGGGAGTGGGGGATAGATTTTGAAATCATGTACACGTGTTATAATCATTTAGGTTGGTCCAATGCCTCAGTCATCTCAGATGATCACACTAAATGGAATAATGATAGTAGTTGGTGGCCACAAATTGCGGTGGATGCTGTGGGGGAGGTTCATGTAGTTTGGGAAGATTATACTAATGGTCCTTGGGGTGGCGATTATGAGATAATGCACACGAATCTGATACCCTCGACACCACCACCAGGTGCGTACATTTGGCAAAATGAGATGGTGTGGGATAATGTAGATTTAGGACTTTCTACTTTCTCTTCAGTCCTTGATTCACAAAATAACCCGCACATCGCCTATTATGATGATGTTAATATGGATCTGATTTACATCACTTGGAATGGTACTGCCTGGATTAATCAGACCGTTGAGGATTGGAGTGATGTGGGGCGATATCCCTCCATCGCACTCGATTCGAACGGATACCCTCATATCAGCTATTATATCGATGGTCCCAATGATGCATTAAAGTACGCAAAGTGGAATGGGACCGCTTGGGAGACTGAATATGTGGAAAATCCTGCTGACGAGGTTGGGTGGTATTCTAGCTTAGTTTTGGATGATAATAATCATCCTCATATAAGTTATATTGACGTAACTAACACAAGGCTGAAATATGCTCATTGGAATGGTAGCGTGTGGTTGATTCAACTTGCTGCCTCTAGTCCCTCTGTTGCAACACAAACGGATATTGCCCTAGATTCGAATGGTGATCCGCACATTTGCTATTCGAATTATGTTAGTCCTACTGAACGACATTTTTATTATGCGTACTGGAATGACACTTTTTGGATCACCGAACGCATCCATGGTATTCCAATACGTAAGAGCGGTCAATTTTGTAGCATAGATATCGATTCGAATGATCAAGCCCACTTTGCTTTCAAGTTCTCAGGTTCGTATGAGCATATTAAGTATGCATTCTGGAATGGAAGTGCTTGGCAGGCTGAAACGGTTGCACCCGTAGGAAACTTTCCAAGCTTAGTTCTGGATTCGAATGATATCCCGCATATTGCATACGGAGGTTATGGCCCCGAGTATGCAGTTAAAGTTGGAGATACTTGGCATACTGAAAACGCGATAGAGAGTAATAGTGCATCATTTCCCAATTTAGCACTCGATACAAATGAGAAACCTCGAATTTGTTGGTATAACAGTTCAGACCAGAAAATATTTACTAGTAAGACCTTAGGTGTATCAAGAGTAGCTTTAACAAGCCCTAAACACAAGCATGTCTGGAACCCATCAGAGAACCAAACGATAACGTGGACGGCAGTCAATGTAACCTCAATTGATATCGAATTATATTATAAAGGACTTGTTGAAGGAGATTTTTACAATTTTACAATTATTGCTAACGGGATTAATGCCTCAGATGGGCGTTTTACATGGCAAATTCCTGAGGACTTCTTTGTCTGGAAACATTACGGGAGTAGTTTCTTCACGATAAATATCTCCTCAACTGAAGACGGAGATGTGTATGATTGCAGTAACTTTTTCAGGATCAGTCCACAGCGGGGATGGTTTAAAGAGCGAGTTGACCGTGGGGGTTCTGCATTATCTAACGTCTATACGGATATCGCACTTGATAGCTATGGAAATCCACATTTGGTTTTTAGTGATAGTGAAGATGATCAACTCCGGTACTTGCATTGGGATGGTGAATGGCAGTTGGAGATTCTAGAATCTGGAATAGGTGATATAGGCGAACATTGCGCTATTAAAATAGATTCAAGGAACTATCCCCACATTGTATATTATGATCCCCTCAATTGGGAACTGAAATATGCTCGTATGAATGATAGCGGCTGGTTCATTGAGACTGTAGACTCAGGTTCTTTTCTTGGTCAATATTGTTCAGTAGATTTGGATTCATCAGATAATCCACATATTAGTTATTATTCAGGATCTGGCGTAAATTTGAAATACGCAAGATATAATGGGAAGCAGTGGTTTATTGAGGATGTACAAACTGCAGGGGATGTTGGATTTGATACCTCGATTGCGTTGGATCCATCGGATTATCCTCACATCAGTTATCTAGATGCGAGTATTAGCGCGTTGAGATGTGCTCATTGGAATGGAACGCATTGGAATTTTGATATTGTGGATAATACAGCGACTGTAGGGCAATATACTTCAATTGCTGTGGATAATGAAAGCAAGATCCATATTAGTTATTACGATTACAATACAAATAATCTTAAATACGCATACTGGAATGGGTCCGAATGGATCATTGAATATATTGATTTTATAGGAGATGTTGGTAAATTCTCCTCACTTGCACTTGATTCAAAGAACTTACCTCACATTGTCTATCAAGATCAGACGTATGCCGATATTGTATATACATTTTCCAATGGGACCGGTTGGTTCTTCCAAAATTTGGATGTATATAATGAGACGAGCTTTGATATTCATTGTTCAATAGTCTTAGATTCCCAGGACCGCCCTCATATCAGTTACTATGGGGCTCGAATTTTTCTGGGGTATATGTTCTTAGTGAATGAAACAATTTTAGCATCACCCCCTCAAAGTTTGCAAGCCAATTTTAGTGATGGAAATATCCTGTTGAATTGGTCGGAACCCCATGATGATGGGGGAATGTTTGTTGAAAAGTATGATATCTATCGGGGAACAAGTTCGGGAACAGAAACATATTATACGAGTGTATCAGCGACAACAACGACATATTTAGATCTCAGAGTAGAGAATAAAGAAAATTATTATTACTACGTAAGAGCAGTGACGTGGATGGGGGAGTCTAACGCAAGTAATGAGGTATCTATTACACCAGATGCGACAGTACTGGTTGTTGATGATGATGCAGGGCAAACATATGAAACCTATTTCAAGCAGGCTTTGTTAGACAATGGAACTTCATATCGGGTTTGGGATCTGGATCAATTTGGAAATCCGAACTTTGCCAACCTTTCCCAGTATGAGGTGGTAGTTTGGACCACGGGAGCTGAATCGGGAAATACACTTACGTCAACCGATCAGAATAATTTAATGCAATATTTAGATATAAGTGGGAGGCTCTATCTCTCATCACAAGATCTCTTGTTCGATTTAGGGACGAGCAACACCTTTGTCAACAATTATCTACATGTTACCGGCGTCACCAATGATGTTTCGTACCCTTCGGTGCAAGGTGTCGGTAGCGATCCAATTACGGATGTATTTGGTACCCTCGTTCTCAATTACACTTATACAAATGATGCGGACGAAATTACAATCGACGGATCTGCAACTCAAATTTTTACTAATCCCTCAACAAGCAATATAATTGGTAATAGGGTTGATAATGGAACATTTAAACTTGTGTTTACAGCTTTTGCATTTGAAGGGATTCAGAATCAAGACGCCTTAAAGGGCGAAGACTTCCTAAATAGAACATTAACATGGTTATTAGCGCCTCCTAATGATACAAAGTCACCCACAGTTAATAACCCTTCTGCTATTAATTACGCAGCAAATTCTACCAACGATTTTACCAATTGGATTCTTTCCGACAATGTAGCTGGGGGTTATTACCGAGTCTTACGGAACTCAAGCACTCATGTGGATTGGACCCCTTGGACTAGATGGATGAACTTGACTGTACCCGTAGATACAAACAATGGCATAGTAGTCTGGAAGTATACAATCCAATATAATGATTCACTTGGAAATTGGGGTTTACCGGATACCGTTTTAATCACAATCTTTGATAATACAGCACCCCTGTCCAACTCACCGATTGATACCAGCTATCCTGCCAACTCTACATTAAATACCATTGACTGGATACTCACCGACAACGCGGGGAGCGGCGATTATCAAGTATTGAAGAATGATACGGTTTATTCGCCCTGGCAAAATTGGACGATAGGAGTAAATCTTGGAGTTCCAGTTGATACGAATAATGGGCTAGGAGCTTGGAACTACACTATACAGTTTAATGATTCTGTGGGAATTGGAGGTCTGCCAGATACGGTCATAATCACGATTTATGATAACACAACCCCAACATCAAACACGCCTCCTTCTGTAAGCCATAACTATAACACCTCAGCTACTATTGGTTGGATTCTCAATGATAACACAGGTCCAGGTTTATATCAAGTCCTCTTAAATGAGTCAGAGTATCAACCCTGGCAACCATGGTCAAGAGGGGTAAATTTAGCGGTTCCAATTAATACAACTAAAAATTTGGGAGTATGGAATTATACAATCCAATACAATGATTCAGAAGGACTTGAGGGAACGCCTCACACAGTTATCATCACAATCATAGACAATCAGCCACCTACATCCAACTCACCGCCACCAGCGTCCTACGGAGCCAATTCAACCGGAAATACAATTGATTGGATATTGACAGACAATTATGCTGGAGGTAATATGCGAGTTTTACTAAATGACTCTGACTATTCACTGTGGAAGTCATGGACTAGTGGAGCGAACCTCGGACTATTGGTTGATACTAATATCGGACTCGGCGATTGGAATTATACGGTCCAGTTTAATGATTCAATAGGTAATTGGGGTGTTTCCCACACAGTTATAATTACCATCATTGACGATATTGCACCTCAATCGAGTTCACCACTGAATGCAAGCTATGGTTATGGGATTCCGGCCAACATCACATGGACTCTTATCGATAACCTAGCAGCAGGATATTATCGGGTCTTGCGGGAAGGAATACAATACCAAGGGTGGCAACAATGGACAAATAACTCGGCTTTAGACGTCTCAATTGATAGCATTAGTTTAGGAATCTGGAATTACACCATTCAATATAACGACTCATTTGGTTTATGGGGAATCTCAGACACAGTTTTCATCACAATTTTTGATGATCAAAACCCAACAGTAAACACCCCTGAAGATGCGAATTACCGGGTGCATTCCGTTATCAATTACCAAAATTGGATACTGACCGATAACATTGCTGGGGGGAATTATCGCGTGTTCCGAAATGAGTCACCTCATACATCATGGATCCCCTGGACTAGTGGTGCAAACTTGACGGTACCGATAAATACAAGCGTTATCGGAGTTTGGAATTATACTATAATCTATAATGATTCATGGGGGCTCTCAGGTACTCCTGATATGGTTCTTATAACAATCTATGATGATGTCATCCCCACCTCAGATAGTCCCACAAATGCGAGCTATCTTTTCGGATCCAGTCCCCAAATACAATGGACTCTCACGGATAACTATGCAGGTGGACTATACCAGGTCTTGTTGGATGGGAATCCATACGTTGCACCGCAGGCTTGGTCAAGTGGTGTTCCAGTTAACGTTACAATTGATACGAGTAGTTTGGGAACGTATAACTATACTATCCAGTATTATGATTCAGTGGGTTTATGGGGAATATCAGATACCGTCTTTATTACCATTTATGAAATTGAAGCCCCAACATCATCACAACCGAATGATGCTGTTTATCCGGTTGGTACTTCCGGATTAACAATTGATTGGATTTTAACCGATAATGTGGAAGGTGGCTTCTACCGAGTATTCCGAAATGGTATCCCCTATCAATCTTGGCAACCTTGGACAAATGGAACTAATCTACAAATTCCAGTCGAGACCAATGAGGCAGGGGTTTGGAGTTACACGGTCCAATTTAATGATTCCTATGGGCTCTTTGGGATTCCTGATACTGTAGGCATAACGATATACGATGATCAACCTCCAACTATTAATTCGCCCTCGGATGCGCCGTATTTACTGGGTTCTACGGGCAATACGATTGATTGGATCATTACGGATAATTCTATTGGGGGTAATTATCGCGTCTTGCGAAATGACACGGAATTCATATCTTGGAATCCGTGGATAAACAACTCCAACTTGCAAGTTCAAATTGACACATCATCATTAGGCGTTTGGAATTATACTATACAATTTTATGATTCGGGAGGTCTTTGGGGCGTACCCAATACCATTCTCATCACAATCTATGATAATGTCCCACCCACCTCGAGTGATCCCCCTGATAGTACCCAAGGCCAAAATACTTCCGGTGGATTCATTAGTTGGGTGTTATACGATACTGGAGGCGGTGGATATTATCGAGTGTTAGTAAACAGCACGGAATACATTCCATGGACTCCGTGGTTACATGGTGTATCATTGATAATCCCTGTGGATTCTTTTAGAAGCATTGGAACGTGGAATTACACCATCCAATACAACGATTCTGCAGGAGTATGGGGTAATCCTAACGCTGTCTTCGTCCAAATTTCGGAAGCGGGGGGAGTTCAACAGCCCTCTGATCCTTCAGGGACCGATACGATGCTTATAATTGCAATACTCATCGCGGGAATTGCAATTGCTGCCGCAATCATCCTTCATGCGTTTATTCGACGAACTCCGACACCAACGCCGCCACCCAAATCCCAGCCTAAACCCAAACCTGTAACAACTTCCAAACCTAAACCCATTCCCAAATCTAAGAATAAAAAAACACTTCTGAACCAGCGATTAGCAGAGCTTGAAAAATCCTTTGAAGAGGGAAAAATATCTCAAGGTGCCTATGAAAGTCTTAAGAAAGATTTGATGAAAAGACTCGAAGAGGGTTGAAGAGAATATTCCCGGTTTGATTTCCATTGTACTCTTAATTAGTTGAGGGGTATTTTTATTAATAAGTAAAAATAACTATCTCTCAAACAACTCTATAATGAAACAGGAGGGAAAAAATTATGTCGAAAGCGGCAGCCGCAGCAATAATGTTTGCTACTATTTCATGTATTCTGGGAATTACGCTAGTATATGTGTTGTTACCAACCGCCCCAAATAGCGCTTGCTGGACAAAAACATATCCAGGAACATATAACGTTATGGCAAATGAGACTTGGGACCATTTTACCACGACAGTCACATTAGACCGAGCAGCCACTGTGGCTATTGAATTCTATACACAACATGCAAGTATGCCATCAGAATCTCTTAATATGTCACTTAGATGGAACGGGGTAGCTTATTTGAGGGCGCGAGTATTTTATCTCGATAATGTAACTGATAGCACACAATTTACCTCCGTTCCTGCAGGTAGTTACAATATCACCGTAACCCTCGAGTTCGAAAACGGAAGTTCAACCTTGGACGATACATCTCTACGGGTCTGTGTCACATATAGCTAGAATTTCTGAACCTTCCAACCAATTCCACTTTTTTATTGAAGGGAAAAAAGAACTGCTTGGATCAATTGTCCATTCAGTGATAATTTCTCATTTTTAGCCCGATTCACAAATTCAAGCGAACTTACATATTTCTCACTAATACTTCTATTTGTCTAAACACTTCATTTTTATTGGGGAATTTTTAGATAACTAAATACAATTATTGAAATTTCTTTAAGGAAAGAATAACATGACAAAAACGGCAACTGCAATAATAACATTAACTTTAATGACTTGCGTTTTTGGAGGCGCACTGATATATCTGTTGTTTCTAACCCCCCCAAATGATGCCTGCTGGAGAAGAACCCCTACGGGACCCCCCAAGTACGTAATTGGGAATGAAACATGGGATATTTTTACCACGACAATCATATTAGATCAAGAAGCCACTGTGACCGTGAATTTCTCTTCGCATGTCTCAAGTGGAGGTGGGGGTACTCACTGTAATCTGTCACTCAGGTGGGACGGAATCTCCTACTGGAACTATATGGCTGTTAGCTCGGCTACCCGGTCTAATTTCTCACAGTTTACCTTTTCTGCGGGTACCTATACATTAACCTTAAGCTTGGAAGAAGACCTTGATTCATCGCTGGAAAATACATTTCTAGAGGTCTGCGTCACCTATAGCTAGCACTTCAAAACAGCTAACCAACTTCTCCCCATTTTTTTTAACTTAAGGTAAAGAGAATTACAGGGAACAAGGGTCCCTTCAGGGATAATTTCTCATTTTTAGCCTGATTCAGTAATTCTCCAGCCATTTGATTAATCGACTGTTCAGCTAACTCCAAATTAAAGCTCGTTCGATAGTCGGGTTTATCAGGGTTATCCACAATGTTCTTTTGCCATTGTAAGCCAAGTGCATTGGCTTGAAGCTGCAACCCCGCCAGTGCCATACCCGCCTCTATTTCAGCCCAATAGCGTGTATTCATCACTAATTTTCCAATCTTGCTATGGGCAAAGCCCGCACAGGGTTTCTTCCGATCAATACACAATAGAATTACATAGTTTTGAAAATCTAGATGGAAATCTTTTTGGATTGTTGATTTGAAACTATCATTTGAGAACTGATGAAGTAAATGATCATATTTTCTCTCGCCATCAACCGAAATCCATCGATTCAGAGCAGAAAACCCAACCGGATTATACCAATAAGCTCCATTAGTGATTTCTCCTAATTCCTCAATAAAGACCAGTGGATAGACTGCATATCCAGCACATCCCGTTGCGTGCACCCGCCCATACCCATTTTTTTCCAAAGCATCACGGTTCCCATGGGTGGCATGGTCTGTTTCTCCTTGACATGCCCAGAGAAGTTGAGATAATTCGTTAAGGGAAGAAAAGTCAGGAGATTTTTCTTCGATTTGGTTAAAAATGGCAGAGTCTAAGGGGATCCCTTGATAATTAGATTTGTAAATGGCTCTATTTTCATAACACATTGGAGTATCTAGGATGATAATACCTTCCTCAATCTGAATTGGTATAGGATCCAGTGTGTCCTCCAGGAGCGTTGGTCGATCCCGCTCCCTCACAGCAACAGAATATAGAAATTGATGGTTTTGATTGGTAACACTATTGACTTGTTTGTTAATTGCCTTAGGACCTCTTGCGCGTTGTGAAACGCCGAGTCCAACACTTTCTGCCTTGAGGGAAAGGTATTGCCAAGCGAGACCTAAATCGATTAAGTCCCGTAACTCATATGGTTCCTTTCGAATGAGTTCAGGATAGATTTCCAAACTATACTTTGTCTTCGCCTTGGTCGTAAGCAAATTTAATCCATTCTCATTGTATGTATAGATTCCTGCTTCATTCCCTTGTCCAGTTGGAAGTGCTACGAATAAAGTCTTTGATGGAACCGCTTGATGGGTTGCCTTACAGATTCTTTCAATTTCAGAGAGAGGTAATACCCGCCCTTTACCAGAACAGTCTTTTCGGCTAGCCAAACATTCTTGCAAGCTCATTTAATACACGTTCTTCATGTCTTGAATTAACTTCTATATTTTAATATCTATAACTACTATAATTCTATATTAAAAAATTTGATAGGAGTGGAAATGAAAAATGTCATCAGTCAAGATTGTTGCTTATAAAGCGTATTGGAAATGGTATGACGGAGAGGGTAGTATAGGTCTCAAACCCTCGAATGCAGGATTTTTCTTTCTTCAAGTCAAAGACCCACAACAATTTTCTGTTATGGTAGATCTCCTCAGAAATGAAAAACCCATTTTTTGGGATCATAATACTAAAACCTTGGGTACTTCAGCTGAACCGGTTGGTGAAGAGGAAACTTAAGGTGAACCCACCCTTCTTTTTTTTAAGATTAAGCTTTATTATATAGGTGGATATTTATACCAAAGTTATTTTGAAGAAATAGGTGATGTTTCAAATGCCCCAAATTGCACCGACAATTGAGAAATACATAGCAGAATGGTTTGGTGAAGAACATAAAGGGACGATAACTGTAAAGGCTAGCACCGGGAGTCAAACCTTAGAATTAACGGATCCTAGCGAATTTTCAGCTATTGTCGATATTTTAAGGAACGAGAAGCCTGTATTTCTTAAACCGAAATTTCATATAATAACACATTGGGAAGAAGTTGGAGAAGGAGAAATTTAATTAATCCATTCCCCTTTTTTTAAAAAAAAATTAAATGAAAAAGAAATAGCAGTTTGCTGTGAGGGTTGCAGTTATTATTGTAATAAAAATAGTAGTAGCGCTCAGTGAGGGGTACTTCTCATAGAGAAAAACCCCGGTCAGGGTAGCAACGACAAACCCCACTAACATTGCAACGTAAGCGAGAAAGATGACAAAAACTAGATAGACAAAGAAACCGGTAAGCAGCAATGTTAAGAAGGCCATCACTATTCGTTTTACCCAGCGATTCTTCAGATATTTAACTGGGATGTGAAGATTTTCTTGAATCACTTTTCGGAGGAAAATCTCATTAGCAAGCACGAACGGATACATTCCGATTATGGCTAGTATCAGATATTCGATAGAGAGCGGTGAGAAAACGAAAAGCCCAAAGCTGTATGCAAGTATTAAATACCCCAAAATGGCGAGAAGTCCTAAATGGAATCCGATTAGAACCGAGCCGCGCCGAGTATTAGACCGTATAGTATTCCAAATGGTGGTTTTATTAAGGGATTTGCGGTTGAGATAGAGTAAAAGGGTCAACGTATAGGCAAAAAAGAAACTACTCCCAATCAACAACGAGAGATAGAGGTTGTAGAGAATTTGTTGTAACCCGTAAATCGCATAGCTCAAGCCGATGTAAGGCAACGTTGTAATTATGACAAATTTTAATCCACGGGGCTCAGATTCCACGGGTTGCTCACGTTTAAACACTTTTTTATACCAAAGTATGAAAATTAATGAAAGAATTGAGAACACCAATCCTACTAAAGTCAGTAAAAAGCATACATAATAGGATAGATATGAAAAACTCGAGATGGAAAGGTCATTGCTTGAAGGATTTATGCCGAAGAAGTGATGCTCGAAATGTAGAATCGTTTGATACACCACTTCATCACCTGTATCTATGAGTAAATGATCCCCACCGGGTAAAGTATAGAGACTCATATTTGCCCCCAAGCTGTTATTCGCATCAATCGCATTGGAGTACGGAACCGTACCATCGTCGGTTCCATGAATGACCAAAATTCGCGGTCCATAGGCATCAGGCGTTGGAGTCGCGCCAAGACTACCATTATAATAATTGATAGGGTTATGATCGAACTGATAGGACAAATTATCGAAGAGATTAGTATCGACTTTTAAGTGTGCTAAGATACCTCCGAAAGCTGCATCGCCTCCTTCACTAGCTTCAAGCATGCTTGAGGTATTAAAAACGCCAGCCCAGGTTACACAAGCATTAATACGGTCTAATCGCCCGGCCTCATAACCCATCGCTAGGAAAGTGGTCCAGCCGCCTAAAGAATGTCCACACATACCAACTGCACTTAAGTTGAATAGATCGGGACGTGAGTAGACCCAATCTAAAGCACCAATTGCATGTTTCCAGAAGTAAGGGCCTAAGGTTCCTGAAGTATGACCATGCCCAGCAAGGTCAATGGGGAGGGCAAAAATACCCCGTTTTGTCAGTTCAGTAGCCAGTCTGAGATCGGTGGTCTTGGTAACCTCAAACCCATGCACGATAATGACAACGGGATATTTTTGAGATGGATCATAATTTTTGGGATAAAAAAGATTCCCGCTTGTGAAACCGACCGTCGATTGCGATTCATCTAAAACACTTGGAAATGAAACAGGTTCGACTCGTGAAGTGGTATTAAAAAAAACAATCAACTGGACCGTTAGGCTCCCGATGAATAAAATAAACGGCAGAATAAGCAGGAGTATTTTCTTCTTAGATAGCATAGGTATCTTTTCTTCTTTATAATTAAAAATATTTTGAAAAAATGTTAGGTTTAAGAATAACCCTCAACATTCTAGCATTACAACATCAACAATAGAGGTGATTAACATGGGCAAAGGCGGATACGCGTTTATGATAGCAGGCGCAGTTTTAATTGCGGTACCTCTCTATTATGCTTGGATGATACTAAGTGGTGCAATGGATCCAGTGACTCCGTTTCCGGTTCAACCAGGAATCATTGATTTAAGTGCTCTATGGAATATTACAATTAATTTCGTAGCTCTCTCAATTATGGTCAAGGTAGGGTCAGCTTTATTACAGCATGGTGCAAGTGCAACAAAAACTGAAGCGTGATCAAATGGGTGCAGGAAAAATACTGGGCGGATTAGCCTTCTTAATTATTGGCATTATCCTCTTAGTGATAGGATTTGTTCCTATTCCTGGATTGACAGAGATCTCCTTTACAGGTCGCATGATAACACTTTACGATGAAGCCAATCTAGTATTTTCTGGGGATATAATGTTTATCTTATTAAGCATTGTTTTAGACGGCTATATCTATATTGCATTAATAACACCATTGGTTGGATATCATTATTGTCGCGCGGGTATAAAATCAATGAGATATGATAAACCGAAAAAACAGTATTTCATCTCTGAAACGAAAATTGGACTTATGATTGCAGGTTTTGTAATGGTTTGCGTAGCAGCAGCTTTGATACTGATGATTTTTCTAGGTTATATGGACCCATCTTTTAGTTTTCTCAACCCTGTAAATCCAACCTTACCAGCAGAATACGCATGGGTATCAATGATACTCCCGAATTTTCTAATCCCCGTAGTATTGACAATCCTAATTATCTTCTTCGTTTACTGGATCGGCTCTAAAATAATGAAAAGTGGTGTTAAAAAGGAGGAAATGTTCTAATGAAAAATGGAAAAATGATATTGCTTTTAGGTTTTGTTGCATTACTAGTGTTTACATTAGTTCCATCACAGACATTGGCCTTGTATTCAGAATCCTTCAATCAAGAAGAATCAGACTACTTTTTTTTAAAATCAGCTACCGTAAATAACGGCACGAGTGCAGTTACCGGATTCGCACTACCAAGTGTTGACACAAATTGGATGATTGAGGTTACGTCGCTAACCGATGGACCACCTACAGACAATTTGAGTGGAAAAGTCTATGAGGATTCCGGAGGCTACTTAGATTTATGGCAACCAACTTCTTTGTTCGGTTCCAATGAGATCCCGTTTGGACAATATAGTGATGTATCAGGCTATACTATGGACTCTTCATTTGAAGCCAAATTTCCAGTTCCATTGATTATCCCCACCAATATTACTGCTGTTAATGTAACACTAAATGTATCACTTTCAGCGCATTTCCAATATTATCAGTCTCAAAATATAAGTGGCCCCTTAATACCCCCTTCAAATGGGAGTGGTGATGGGGATCCTTTTACTGCAATGTTGTCGTTGTTTAACATAACCGGACCACTACTGATGGTTTGTGCATGGAATGGGACTGGTGGTTTCGTGAATGTTACAGAAGTAAGCCCATCTCGTATGGACCCACAAGGGGATGTGGGCGATGTTTTGCTATTGGCGATATATTTTGAAGATGGAGAGCTAAATTATCTTCGTGAATCCTGGTGGGATAATTCCACACAACGTTGGCGTTCGATGTATCGGTTAATATCCCAAACTTGGGAATTGATCGGACCAATGTTCGAACATATGTTGATCGGGTCAGATAGCACAGGTGGTGAAGATATTCCTGGATTTGAGTGTGGTTTTCTCCTTATAGGGCTGATGGTGTCGGTTGTCGTGATTTATCTGCGTAAGCCAAAAGATGAAATAATCATTTAAAATCTCTTTTTTTTTTATTTTAGATCTTTTTTAATTGCTTTCCAGTATATAACACCCGAAACTGCCGCAAAAATTACCGAAAATAAGAATAACCAGAGATAACCCATACTTTCCGCAATTAGCCCACTGAAGAAACTCCCAAGAATAGCAGAGACTCCAACAATTATGCTGTATAAAGCAAGAATTTCACCGACATTCCTTTTGATCAGCCGTGGTAACGTGTTCTGGAGGGAGACATTCATTAGGCTATAGGATAAACCTGCAAAAACTAATAATATAATAACCACAATGAACGCACTTGTGAAGTCAAGAATAAAGAATGTAAATATCGCAAATGCCAAATAGACAGCGACGCGCATTATCAACCCAATATAAAAAATCTTGCGATTCCCTTGCTTATCAATCCAATTTCCTGCAAAAGTGTATCCGAGAACACTCACTGCATAGTACCCCAGAAAAATCCAAAACACAAAACTTTCACCAATCCCTAATCCCAAAGGATACGGTAGTGAGATATATGCCGCAAGGGGTGTAAATGTTAAATTTGAAGCTAAAAACAAAGCAAAAGCACCGCCAAAGAATAATAGAAGGGTTACAGTAATTTGATTTTTTGTGGGACCTTTCTGATCATGGGCTTCGAGCTTGAAGGAGAGAATTTTTCTGGACTGAACAATTGATGAATAAACTGGAAGATCCTCATTCATAATAGGTGTTCTAGCAACTTTGTATTCTTTTGATTTATCAGTTGGAATTTCTTTTATGGTTAAAAATGCCATTGCAGCACTTAGACCGCTTAATATTGCACATATTAAGAAAAAGAACATGTAATTACCAAAAAACATTTGAAATATTCCCCCAAATACTAACCCGAAACAGGCCCCTATACCGCTCCGTTGCTGATATTTCGATATCTTCTCTTCCCAGAGGTCGGGAGGGTACTTATCGAAAATATACATATTTTTTGCAGTATCCCCCGCCCCAAGTAAAAGACCTGAAGTGATGGAAATGATAGTTATCCAGATAAGATCACTTGTAAATGCATACCCTAAAAGAATGCCCAGACCGCTTAGAAACATAATTAAAATAAATATTTTCCGTTTCCCAGTATCATCCGTTAATTTGCCCCAAATAAACGCCATTGGTAAACTGACTAATGAAGAGAGTGCCGAAAGAAAACCAATATCCGAAACGGAACCCCCTATTAGCGGTGAGATTATAAATAACGGAATTAATGTCCCTGAAGCCGCCATTGCTGCAGCGAAAGGGAGAAAAGAATTAATCCAGAAATCGGTCCTTGATGAAGTCGACATAAGATTACCCAATTTTCGTTTGATTCTATTATTAGCTTCTAAAGAAATAAAAGTGTTTTTAGTAAGTTTTTAATAATGCTAAAAATGGGTCTCCCCTCCAAAGGGTTAGGAACCAATATGATCTATATAAAGATAATTAGCAAAAAATATTTGTAAATCTGAAAATAGACTTCTTAAAGATTAACCAATTGGGTAAAATAAAGAGCCAATCAATATTTTCTAATTAAAAATTGACGAAATTATTACCTTAACGTTCGAATAATTGAAACAATTTAAAAAGTCTCTAAAAACATGAACTTATTTTTTTGCCAAACTTTTTAAGGATGTTAAAGATAGAAGAGTCTATAATCGATATAATCTTGAATAGGTGGAAAAAGATGCCTCGAAATAGGAAAAAGGTAACAAAAAACATAAATATCGAACAAGTTCAAGAGGCAAAAATTCGGAAATACTTTGGTAAGGATATTAATTTCTCTTTTATTACTAGACAACTCATGAAATTGGGGTTAACAATGCTGGATCGCCAAATTCTTCAAGATTTTTCTGATAAAAGTATCGAAAAATTTATTTTCCAGTACCTTGATCGAAAGTCCCGCCGTCTTGAGAGATTCAAAGTGGCTGAATATCAGGATGTTTTCGAACAATTGGTAAAATTAGGACGGTATTATGTTTTTGAAGTTGTAAACTTTCCCCAAATCCTCATAGAGATCGCCGAATTTTTTAGGGAAATTAATTTTGAAACAATTCAAAAGAGTCCAGTCTATGACGAAGTTCTGAAGAACATCGCGAAACGTAGTGGCATGATTGACTCCGCAGAGCTGAATAAAAAAGATAATATTTTCATCCAATTCACTGGTCATAACCCCTATACTTTATTATGGTATACCAAGATAGTGATGTGTATTCTTTCGGCGAGCGAAAAGCACTGGGAAATTATAAATTCAATCCCCGAGGAATTAATTCCCTCAGAAAATCTAAATCTCATTAGACTCAATTTGAAGATCGGAACTTCCATGGCAAAATCTTTAGATTTAATACGTGAGAAATTTGCTAATATCAAAATCAAAATAAAAGATCCTGATAATAGTGGAATTTGGAATACATTAAATCAGCCTGTCAATTTCATAATCGACAAGACTAGTATTAATTTTATGGGCGGAAACAGGGATGGCGTGCCTTTTCAACAATATATAGACGAGATCAATGCGATTGAAACAAATCCTATACAGCAAAGTTTTCTGATTTTAGAAATGTATCGAAAAATTCACTTGATTTCTCATTTAAGCATCTCAAAAAACCGATTACTATTCGTACCACTTCATTCCCTAATAATTGAGATGATTGAAAATACGTTTAATTATTTGAAGATAGATTTTTCATTAGAGGAGCAAGGTTCCAACGTTCTTCTATTAATTAACTTTTAAACCAACCAAGAAGGATAATTTCTAGAAGATCAAGGATTTGTATAGGTTTTTTGTGTGTCAATTCTTTTGCAGCTTCTTGTAGATTTTTAAGGCAAAAAGGACAAGATGTGACTAGGAGATCTGCCCCGGTTTCGATGGCTTCTAGAACACGTGATTTAGCAATTTCGTGAGCAAGATTTGTGAAGTCCGATTTCAACCCTCCACCAGCACCGCAGCACCAAGACAATTCCTTAATCCGTGGCATTTCAATGAATTCAAGTTTGGGAATATGATTGAGGATATATCGAGGCGCTTCATAGATTTCTTTTTTATATTCACCTATTGATAATAGTAAATAGACTTAAAAAATTAAAACTACCGGATTATAAATAGAGGTTGTGATATGATATGAGCGCGGCTAGAGTAATTGGTGGTCTTTTTGCACTCTTCGCTGGTTTCCTCATTTTAATTATTGTAGCAATTAGACTAGATTATTTAAGTGCTGGAGGTGCGCCCCTTGCTAGTTGGGTTATCAATCTCCTTATTGGAGTCTTAGTTTTATTAGGGGGATTAATAGGATTTGGTACAAGAAGCACCGGTGGATTAGTGATAGTGTGTGCAATAATATCGATTATTCTCGGAATACTCGCTGCTTTCGTAGTTGATTTGGATGTCTTATTTTCCCAATATTCCACATTCCAAACTTATCTGACCGTAGGTCCCTGGTCCGGTGTGACTTTCGAGGCAATTTTGGCACTTATTGGTGGAATATTCATCGCAGCGAGTGGTAAATAGATATTTAATAATCAAAGGAGAGTTGGTCTCCAATCATTCACTTTTTTCTTAACTCGCAGCTAACTGAATCTCTTACATTGGCAACTAATGATAAAACGCCAATTATTAAGAGCACTGGAGTCATCCAAGGGGGGCTATTTTACGAATTTCTTCAATTGCTTGAATAGATCAGAGAATTCTGAGTTTTTTAAGTAAAAAACTGGGGGTTTCCCTAATGGTGCCTCTATTTCATGCCACCCTTTTGAATATTCTTTACCGGACCAAGTATGGACCCATGTATCCCCTGGGAGGTAAACCTGCCATTGAGTGGTACTGGGCTTTATAACGGGTGCTACCAACAAATCGCTCCCAAACATATACTGATACTTGAGGGAATGTACTTCAGGATCATCCTCATAATGTAAATGCATGGTTCGCATAGGGGGAATGCCATCATTCTGGTATTCTTGCGAGAGATGCATGAGATAGGGTTTTAAATGGACGTGGATTTGGCTCATTGTCGCGAAATGTTTAAGCAATTCCTCATCTTCATCAAATTGAATGTTTTTATCGGGCATGTTACCTTCATGGGTGCGCATAACCATTGTGAAGGCGGCATGTTCCGCCCAGCGCATGAAGACTTCCTTCTTTCGTTTGTATTTCCAGAAGGTGGAGTAACCCCCAATGTCTGAATGATAATAGCCGATGCCACTAATGCCAAGGGAGAGCCCTCCCGGAATAACGGAAGCCAAACCCGCATCCATCCTCCAATTGACTAACTGATCACCAGCCCACACTAGAGTGGTATACTTTGAGGCGTGACTATATCCAGAGCGAGTGAAAAAAACAATTTCCCCTAGTTTTCCGGCTTCCTCAATCGCCTCTCGTACTGTTCTTGCCCATATCACAGGGTATTTATTATGGAATTTTTCAGGATCTTCGCCCGAAAACAATACTGCATCTGTAGGAAGGTATTCACCGAAATCCGCCATCCAGCCGCTCAGCCCAATATTGATCATGTTTTCTTTAATCACGGATTTGATCCATTCAAGAGCTTTGGGATTACTCAAGTCTAGCAAGGCGGTATCCCCATTTCCAGTGGTAAGGATATAATCCCCCCCATCTTTGTGTTTGACACAATACCCCTTTGCAGCTGCTTCTTGATACAGATTAGCACTCTCTTCAGTGGCTAAGAACGGATTGATATACCCCATAAATTTGATGTCACGGGCGTTTAGATCTTTAATGAAGGCAGGTAGATTGGGATATAGTTTTTTATCATATACCCAATTCCAGAATAAGCGTTTTCCAAATCGGCGCATTCGAACACCTTCCCAATCTTGGCACCATGCAGCTTTTACTATCACCCCTTTATCAAGGCAGCGCTGGATTTTCTGTTCAACCACTTCCTTTCCACCTTGTATTCCAAGCCAGATCCCATCATAAGCCCATTCAGGTAATTCTGGTTGGCGACCCAAGAGTTCAGATAATTTGCTAATAGTTTCGAGGGCGTTATCGTACTTCCCAATTATAATCCGATCTGGAACATCCCAGATATAGAGTATATGATGTGATTCATTTTTAAAATTAAATTTCGCATAGGATGTAGTGTCCACGTGGCAAAAATAATTTTCAGAAGAGACAAATGTGGGTTGGGGATAGTAGGTTGAATACCAATGCCCTCCTATTCCCACTAAAAGGTTCATGAGGAATGTTAGCCATTTCGGATCTCCTCTACACAGGCCACTTTCTTCAACCCATAGCGGGAGATTCTTGCCTCGCAAATTCAATTCCGAGAACTGCTCCCCGCCACCGTAGATAGCTTCATCCGCCTTTGCATTCAATGAGAGCCAAAGCCGGTTAATTTCAGGGTTGGTACAAGTGGGTTTTATTTCTAAATAACCATTTTTGCTTTCAAAAACCACAGTCATTTTTTCAGATTCGGTTTTAAAGTCGATAACGATTTTATTTTCAGTTTCCGACACAATAGTAAAACTAAGCAGTGATACTTCCTTCCGAACTCTATCCTTTATCTTGAAGGAGCCATACTTCGATTTAAATCGCCCTTGACCTGAACCAATCTTGAGGCATGGTCGTTTCAATGTATGCTGAATGAAGAGATACTCTTTGTAAAATAAGTTGAAACCATTTGCGATTTTTTCTAGCTTTATCATAAAATCACGGATTTATCTCTTTCAATTCGTATTCGGGACCGCCTAATCCATATTCAATTGCGTATTTAATGTAAGGGACATCATCCAGAGTTTTACCTGTATATCGGGGTTCATACTCCTTTAAATAATTGAAGCCATGGATATCCAGGACGGTCGGGCAATTGCTTGCGAAAATTTGCCCCCCATAGACGTGTTTCCCCCCGTGACGCGCCTCGTTCGCATCAATCATGGGTTGGATTCCATCCATAATGGTCAGGCGGTTAGGTGCGCCTTCTTGCTTCGTAAGGAACCAGTTGGCTTCGGCAATGCATTTCCACCTACTTTTCAATATTATCATGTGCATTTTAATCCTTTCAAACTTGGAGAAATACCCCACTACCATTTTTAGGGCACCGGTCAGCCGAAGTCGGGGGTGTGATTTGAGATTCGGGAGTGAAATGATAGACTCCGCTTCAAAGGGAACCACCGACATTCTAATGTTAAATCCGCGGGGGGACTTGAATTTTTTCATAGGCTGGTTGTAAAGATTTAAAAATTCGAGGTTATGTTTCTGACAGAGTCGAGTTATAGTTGTTTCCTTCACCTTCTTCGATCTTACATCGACACCGTGTCCATCCCCGATGATAATTTCGTGGCCGTGGTCTTGTAACCAAGTAATAACCGTCTCTAGCGTTTCAGGATGCGTCGTCGTAGGATAATCTTCATATGAGACCATATTCGGCTTGATAAATACCTTACCATTAATCTGATCTTTATATAGTTCTAAGATTTTCTGCGTAAATTCCTTCCGCTTCTCCTTTCCTTCCTCAAATTTTGCATAATAAATGATTTCGGACATCTCAATCAATCCAAAAAAGGTAAAACAAAACAATTTATTCTCGTAAAAGAAATTAATAAATTCACAGTACATTTTCAATTAGAACTCAAATTTCAACAGCGAGTGAAAATTTCTTATGATACAAATGAATGGATTAAAAAAATACGGTTATCTAATTGCATTTACTGGCGAAGCTCTCATTATTATACAAGCAATTATCTTTTTCAGCCAGATATATCTGTATCAATTTCAATTGGAGATGGCAAACCTTGGATTTGCCGTTTTTATTCCTTTAATTATAATACCCATTTTTATATTAATAGAGTTATTACTGGGTTTCGCGATTAGAAAAGGGTTTCATTTTCTGGAGAATATTTGCTATGTAGCACTCCTGTTTTTTGCATCTGTGGCTCTCTATTTGGGTGGTGGATGGTTCTTTGGAATTCTTTTTACTATAATTGGAATATTAATTCGTACAATTCCGACAACCTGGCAGGATAAAATGAAATTCCAGAAAAAATCGGCGGGTTTTCTACTTATTATCTTAGTTCTTTTACCCTTCACATCACTTCTGATTCAGAGTGCTGTTAAAGTAGGCACTGCGCGGACCATACCCGTAGAAACTATGGCAGGGCCACCTAATTATGATAATATTTTATATATGACACCGATTCTGGAAAATTTTACCTGGGATCCCGTGCAGGATAATGCAGAATTAGAATTTTTAAAAGCGACGATAGGGCCATCAGGCAACTATTATAAAATCGGTTTTTCTGTTTCATGCTGGTATTCAAAGAACTTAATTAACAATAGTGGGGTTTGGGATTTTGAGCCGACAGCCTTGTATTATAAATTGAACCGATCCATTGATACCAATACACCAGTCCTCTTTCATATGAACGGGGGAAATTGGGGGTCCAACAGTATGGGTAATGACTTGTTGCTTGAGCTTTGGCAAAATGATTCCAATTGCCAGTATGACCAATATAGCGGAGTTCCACCAATGGCTGCGGCAAGTGGGCTTCTTGATCGCCTTTTTTCCCTTCAAAAGGATACCGACTTCAATAAATATCGCGAAATTCACATCAAACAAGCAGGCGCGATTATCGCCAATTTTTCACAAACCTATCCCGATTTATTCGTGGGGTGTTCCTTGGATTCGGAGATTCATTTGGATGTTATTATGGATGGCGAACTTTACTATGACTATAACCCATTGGTCATTGGTGAATATCAGGGGTGGCTTGCTAGCCGCTATACTATAGGAGAATATAATTCGAAGTTTGGTAAAGCAGAAGCATCCTTTGGTACGATTGATGCACCCCGCAATCCCGTTTTTGGAGATCCACTGTGGGAAGAATGGACGCTCTTTAGGCAGCATCTGGTCCAGCAAAATGTGGAACTCCAGGCAAAATGGTTGAATGAGTCGGGAATACCCACGAATAAAATTTATTCCCATCAAATTCTC
>JAEOSY010000392.1 GCA_016840125.1 Candidatus Helarchaeota archaeon
TAATGATCGGTGTGGCTCCATCTACTAAACCATTTTTACAAGGCCTTACGTTCAACTCCTTAAATTCTTTTAGCTGGCTCGTCAAGGATCTATTGCTCGCCTTACAATGTTTTTCAGATTCAGGAAAGGCACGATGATATTTAGTGCAGATATCTCTCCATCCCGTACCTATGAGAGGCTCCTGTTCAGGATATGAAATCAATCCTGTAGTAAATCCGGTGGCATTGGAAAACTTTTCTAAGACTCCACGAAGATGTTGAATGTCAATCAGATATTTAATTGAATATTTGCCATTAACTAAATGTAAGGTTTTCGATTCGGCATTAGAAAGGTCAAGTTCATCTGCATTTGGTATGAGAGGCTTTTTTGCCTGCTTGTGTTTAACGACTTCCCTTTCTAGTTCCTTGACCTTTTGTTCCAATTCTTCATATGCCGGTTTATTAGCCATTTGGACATCCTCCAATTGAAAAACAAAAAAGGTCCATACAATGGTACAATTGAAATCCAATTATGAGTCTTTATATCACATAGGCTTACTTCTGGAATTTTATTACATTTTAATCAACGTTAAAGGTAGATTCAATTTTACAGGAATGCATATTCCGGCGCATAAACAGGAACCCTAAAATTATATTTCTGAATTTGTCTAAAATAACATGTGGAAAATGGAACTGCAAATATTAATCATAGTGGGAATGGTGGATGGGGTCTGAATCGGTCAGGTAGAAGTTGCTTCTCATAAAAATAATAGTGTTCAATGCTTTTATATTGTGATCCACCACTGGAGATATCATGCAATTATGTAGAAATACCTATGATGTCAAAACCTTGTGATACGAGTTATATATGTACTACCCAGATTGGTAGCCAGTGATCACGCCGGGATTTTCATTGTGTCACTATATGTGGTACCGATCCATTTCATCATATCATTCAAGGTTTGCGTTACAATACTTAAAAATCGTGAAATTCAAGGATAACATGCATTTTACGTATATGATACATCATACTTATTCTATTTAAGATTAAAGACTTCATTTAATTATACCATTGCTATATAAAAAGGCAGAGCCGAAACCCTGCCTTTTCAGTTAACATTGTTTGCAGTTAATCATGCATACAATATAGGGTCAATAAAAACCCTTCAACTGGGTGCGCATAGGGTGCATTTGTGATTGATAATTTTCTATGATCCATTAAGATTCATTAAATTTAACACCTAAAAACGATATAGCTTATTGATATCATTACATCTTCATTTAAATGGATTCTTTGATCCAATGAAATCAAATTGTTTTTTTTAAGGGACTACTGCCGCAGTCCGGCATCGATATTCTTCCCTTCCGGTTCAGGAGGGAGATTTAGCCTGATCAGAAAGTTTTGCTGGAGCGACTGAACAACCTTGTCGATGTTGTCCACCTCTGCTCTAATTTCCTCAATACTTCCCTTGGCTGACTGGGTGATTTGTGGAATGTCTTCACTTCCTTTTTTAATATTTATAAGAATGATGTTAAAGGTGGCGACAACCGCCTCAATGTCTTCTAAGATTTTTTGAATTCGGATGACGCTTTCGGTAACACCGTCGCCAATCTCCTTAAATGAGGTTAAATTATCCTGTACCTGAGCCATTGCCTCGGGAGTTTTTTCAGCGGCTTTGTCAATGTGGTCCAGTATGCTTCCTACTTTATCGATATCAGCTTGAATGGACTCGAGCAGGACTCTGGATTTTATTAGACCGCCGGCAGTTCCTTTGCCGTCTTTTATATCACGAAAGATCACTTCGATATGCGCTGTCGTTTTTTTTAGATTGTCAAGGGTTGTCAATATGGGCCCATTGGGATCATTGATCAGTCGAACCAAAGCGGATAAATCCTGTGCCGCCCCGACAACCATTTTGACGGTTTTTTCGACTTCAAACTCTGCAAGAAAATCGGAAATGGACCTTTTGGCCTTGGATGGAATTATTCCCTGTTTAGGGATCTGAGGAAATTCGGCGCTGCCCGGTCGTATGGATACATATTCGGACCCAATAAGTGTCGGACTTTCCACGGTGGCGTAAGAGTCGCCTCTGATTCTGGACGAAAATTCTTCAAAAACGGCCACCTTGACTTTCACCCGATCGCCCACAAGGGTTATTTCTTTTACTTTTCCGATTTCGGTTTTGAAGAGTTTGACAGCAGCATTTACTTCCAGATTATAGCTTTCTTCAAAGGTCGTATAATAGGTCACATATTTCTTGAACCAGTCCTTTCCCCGTCCAATAATAACCACCGTCGATATTAGCAGAATTGCAATACATATTACAAATGCACCTACAATTTTTTCTATCCGGCTATAATTAAGGTCCATGGCTAGATCTCGGGAGAACTCCTCTTAATGGCGGTCGTTTTTCTTGGCTTTTTATCCAGGGTGTATCATGCGAATAGGACTATGATTATAATAACAGCGATCGCTTTTTAAAACAATGCATTTGAACCAAGTTATGTTTGTTCGATGCATCTACATTCGGAACTATACGGGGACAATTGTTACCTCTCCGCCTGTTATCAGCAACTTTTTGGTAGCAAATTGTTCAACAAAAGCAATATGCGATGAGAGAACCACAACCGCTAGTTCCGATACAAGCAAACCTTTAAAAGTGTCTATAAAAAGATCGAACTTGGTCTGTCCGACAAAATCTTCAGGACGGTTAAGAAGCAGGATTTCAGGCGACTTGGTCAGTTCGCGTATTGTTATCGCAAGCCTCAAATCCAAGGGGTTCAGGGATGCGGGACGCATGTCAAGCTCATTTTCGATGTTAAAACGCCGACACAAATTGGCGGTGTTTTCATCCAGGTCGATTAGGAGCGAATTCTCAAAATAATTTCTTTGAAGAAGCAGGTTTTCTCGAATGGTTCGGTTACTTATCATCGCTGAATCCGAGGAGATATATCCAATCTTTTTCTTGCAGGGGAGAAGCTTGCGATAGTCGGAAAAATCCAATTTTTCACCCCTAAACAGGTAGGAGCCTTGGATCGGGTGCGTAAGTGTAGCCAACGCTCGGAGTAAATTGTGCGCATCATCAATTAAATCAGCA
>JAEOSY010000393.1 GCA_016840125.1 Candidatus Helarchaeota archaeon
ACAGTTCCCGATATCGAATCAGATCTTGCGAGGAACTAATCAACTTGACCCATATATAAGAACAATACAAAATCAAAAAGCTAAAGCACTTTCAGAGAAATATAATCCGACTCCAAAAATTGGAGAGCTAAAAGCTGGAATGAAACGAATTAATCTAGAAGCGAAAGTTGTAGAAATTCCCAAATCAATAATGGTTTATACCCGGTATGGAAATGCAGCTAACGTTGCAAACGCACTTATTTCCGATGAAACTGGTTCAATACGAATGAGTTTATGGAACCAACAAATTACTATGATAAAAAAAGGGGATCGCCTTAGAATTAAGAATGGAAAAGTAACTAGATTTAAAGGGGAACTTCAAATAAGAATTGGAAAACACGGAAGCTTGAGTGTTATCTAAGAAGAATAGTTGCATCGATACAACCATGAGAAGATTTCCAAAACGAGCTATCAAACGAGAAAAACCTATAATAAACAGCGGTTTAAAATTAATTTACATTAACTCTATTATGAAAATAGGTGATCAATTTGAAAGATGACCTTCGATTGAGAGATGAAACTTTATTCCCATGTGTGAAAAGATGGTTCACCAAAAATCCACTGATTTTAACCGAGGGAAAAGCATCGGTACTAACAGATCACACGGGAAAAGAATATATTGACTTGTTTGGGATGTATTCTGCTTCTGGAATCGGGTATTCACATCCTAAAGTAGTTCAGGCAATTCAAAATCAATCCGTCAAATTAATTCATGCTTCATACGATTTTCACACCAATCCAGCACTAGAATTAGCAGAGAAAATTACAAAGCTTGCTCCTAAAGGCATCACGAAATCCTATTTTGTAAATAGTGGATGTGAAGCCGTGGAATTAGCGATATATACAGCTCGAAAAGCAACGGCGAACTATGAGATTATTGCTCTTTATGGGGGGTTTCATGGGAGGAGTTATGGAGCCAGAACATTGATTGGTTGGTCAAAATATAAAGTGGGTGGTGGTCCATATTTACCGGGAGTTCTTCACATTCCCTCCTATTATTGTTACCGCTGTACCTTAGGATTAAAATATCCTGAATGCGGACTACAATGCGCAAAGATGTTAAGAGATGTCCTAACTTATCAAAGTGCTGGAGAAGTTGCGGCATTTATTGTTGAACCGGTACTGGGGAGTGCAGGAAATATTCCACCGCCTCCCGGATATTTTAAAGAAATTAAAAAAATCCTCGATGAATACGAGATTTTGCTGATCGCTGATGAAATAATTACAGGTTTAGGGAGAACTGGAAAAATGTTTGGCATAGATCATTATGGAGTAAACCCCGACATTATTACCGGTGCCAAGGCTCTTGGCGGAGGACTTCCGATTTATGCAACTCTTGCAAAAGAAGAGATTGCAAATAGACTGCATCAGATGGATTTCTTTACCACTTTTGGAGGTAATCCGCTTTCGTGTCAAGCTGCAATTGCTACGATTAACGTCATAATTGATGAAAACTTGGTTGAAAGAAGTGAGAAATCAGGGAAATACTTCTTGAAACGATTAAAAGAGCTGGCAGAAACCCACGAATTGATTGGAGACGTGAGAGGCGTAGGCTTAATGATTGGTGTTGAACTAGTGAAAAATCAGCAAACAAAAGAACCAGCCGTTGAAGAATCCATAAAGATTCGAGATGAAGCGAGAAAACGAGGATTGATTCTCCCCTCTGGATTAGGATGGCTAGGCAACGTAATGAGAATAGCGCCTCCACTCGTCATAACCCAAGAACAGATTGATAAATCAATAGAGATCATCGAACACTCTCTTAGACTGGTTGAACGTTCTCCTTAACCTTATCAAGCGTCTATATCTAGTAGAGTGTTCTTATTAACTATAGTAAACTGCACTATCAAGAAGAATTTATTATAATTTTGCTTATAAATCCGAAAAATTATATTGGACGAAAATTGAGTGTTCTGAGTGAAAAATCAACAGTATAGATGCCGCCGTCAAGACAAAAAGAAAAAAATCATGATAAACCCCTTTATTTTTTGCTTTGAAAGACGCGTTCTACTACCCAGTTTGAGAGCAATTGTTTATGCTGATTGTATCGATAATCCATTAGAATGAAGTTACACCAATCATCTCTATGACGGATTCCTCGCCCAATTGCTTGATTAGC
>JAEOSY010000394.1 GCA_016840125.1 Candidatus Helarchaeota archaeon
CCTTAATTTCTTCAATTTGATTATTTTTAATAGTTAATGATTGAAGGTTAGTGAAATCTCCTAATCCTTCTAATTCACTTATCCGTGCTATCCCAGAATCGAAGGAAATATCGAGAGAATTATTTTTAATCATATTGGTGATATCTTCCCCTCTAAATCGCAACGACATAAACAGACCTCAGATTATGGGTTATAACTTCACTAAACCATGATTCCTGTTTAAGTATAAATAGCTAACTGAGGTTAATGCTATTGAGTGAATAAGCTTTTCCAGAATTCTGGAGAGGATGCCTGAGAAACATCGCGTCGTTCCGATTTACGATGAATAATGCCTCTCCAAGTTCGAATTGAACTAGATTAGTCGGGAGGCTGATCCAGGATTTTCTGGAAAATTTGTGACAGGATTCCAGAAATTTGTGAAAATATCTGCAATCACTTAACCAAACCGTTTCCGCATCCCATCAATTCCTTTATAAAAGACACTAACTAGTCATCATTTTTTTTAGAGATGGATCTGCAAATGGACTGCACAGATGCCGTCCGTACCCCACTTTTTCTGCATTTATATGGGGATAAAGAGGGAGTATACATATGAAACCAATAGTAGATACGGAAGAAGTTGTAAATACGGCAGATGATCGGCCTCTTAATACGGGGAAGTATATGGACGCCGCATTGCGCGCGTTACCCCGGCTTATAGATCCAATCCTTAAAAATCAGAAATTAGCCGAAATCTTTCTGCAAATTTACCCCCTCCTCCGAGATGGGAGTGAATGGACCTCCTACAAGCTGCACAAGGCGATTCAGGCACAAGTACCCCAGCTACGTGCGGATTCTAGCCTCAAATACCACTTGGATGGCTTGGCGGATGGGGGCTTCTTAGAGCGGGCTGGGGTCAAGAAGACCGTATATCGCCTCAACCGTTACCAGGTATCGCAATTGCACCCCCTCCAAGACGTAGTGGAAGATCCCAGATTTCGCGAGCAGGTGGAAGCGAAGAAGGATCCGCCCATGGTGGAGAAAATTCGGGGCATCACCACCATGCTACAGGAATTATTCCCAGAGCGCTCTCCAGGGTACATAGCCGAATTGACCCGCGTATTCATGGTAATTATAGTAGATCTGGCGCTTTTAGATCTTCATGCAGACGGGACTTTAGCGGATGAAGCTGGGTCACCCACCCTGCTGAAGCCTGAAGGCACCCTCAAGTCTGATACGGTTGAAAAGGCGCCATTATCTCCGCTTAAGCTACAAATCCTCGAAATTGTAGAACAAGAGGAAACATCCGAAGGCGTGGAAAAGTTCACGATCTTCCACAAATTGTCCCACGTGTCGCGGAAGCTGATCATTGATGCCTTGATCGAGTTAATACATCAGGATCAGCGCCTGGTGGCCCCCACCCCGGGACGGTTTCGGTTAGCAAATAGCATTAAATAACTAGGTGATGAAATTGTTGGATATTACTGTTCGCAAATTTATTATATAATAAGAAACAATTCCGCGACACCATGAAAGTTCTCCAATCCCTTCTCCCGTGGCTCTACTACTTGGCAATGCCCCACCATCAAACAGACCCCACACCGATTGAACGCAGTGCGCCCTCTGGCTCAAATACCTCAATGACAAGATCCTCCTATCTCATATCACCATGGATTATGAATTACTGATCATTACGGAACAAGGCATTGCTGAAAGTTCGATGTCGAAATTAGGGGAAGCCCCCGATCCCAACCATCCTGCCAGTATCCCGTACCTTTTGAATTTGTTAGAAGGCATGGATCCGAACCTCGAAGACATATTACTTTCTGCCAAAATCCGCAACGTCCTCCAGCTCGCCCTGAAAAAGCCGTATGAACTCGTGGAACTCGGGGTCTCACTGGAAATGTCCCATCGCGTCCACACTGGCGCCTTGGATTATGTAAACACCAGTCGGTACGGGGTACGTTTGTATTAGGGGGTGGAGTTTATTTAAAAAATGGACCTGTTTGCCTAAAACTCTTTCCACAACGAGCACAATGGAGTCGATCGGTTTGTGCATTATGCTTCAGTTTGATGGTACAATAACGGCACAATTGTTCATTTCGAATGACCAACATGATGAACCGTTTATTGATTGTTTTGAAGGAGGTACCTGGGGCGGGATCTGGAAAGGGATGCTCACCCGGGCAGATTGTAGTCCCCTTGCAGAGGGTACAGGATACCCTCTGCCCAAGCCCAAACTGATCCGTCCCCCACCCCGTTCCGCCGCAGCCATGGCAGATCCCCGAGCCCTCACACTCACATGTGTCTGCATGAGGTGGGGGTGTTACGAGGTAGAGCGGTGAGGGTAGCCTCTTCTTGTAATTTCTGCTGTAGTGGGTATACACCGACCCAATGGTAATAAGCCAGCCTGGCACCGCAAAGACCCATCCAAAGATACGCACCCCCCAGTCGGGGGATAAGAGACCTATCAGGGTAAAGGTGACAGTAAAAACAATCCCCCCGATCAACGCATAAAAACCTTCGTTCGAGTCCCAGCTGGTGCAAAGAAAAACCCGCGTCTCGCGTCCTCGCCGGTCACAATTTTGGTAAACGCAGACTTGGCAATCGAATTCGTTGTCCCCATCCCGATTGACCAGTATAATCACAAACAATAAAACCCCAACCATGGTCCACAGACCAACCGTGACCTCCCAAGGGATATTTCCCCCTGATGCAGTAAGTACTGTCAGAATGATAGTCATAATCAGCAGGATACCGAAACATATATAACACCCACCGCCTTCACTTGATCGTCCTGCTCGGGATGCTATTAGTGTCCTCTTAGCCGCATCACCCATTATAAAATCCCTCATCGTTGCCAGAAGTTTTAGGCAAATTATCTAAGGATTAATATTAAACCTCCGATTTAAAATCAACCTAAATTTTTCTTCTTCTCACTATGAACGATATAAGATCTATAGGGCATCAAGTTGCATTAAAAATTCAAGAGGTGCATAAAGATTTACCTGCCGTTACATCAACACCCGGTCAACCAATGCAACAGGTTGCTGATACTCTAGAATACCTTAATTTAAAGAGTCGCATCAAAAAACTAGAGTCACAATTTGAAAATTTGAAGGGAATACTCATTATTTTAGTAGATGAATTGGACAAAGAAGGAGTACTCACAGAAATAATCGTCTCTCGATTTCTTCAAGAACCCCCGAGAAATTTTCCTTAAAAAAAACCCAGTTCTTTTTCTGTAATTTCTTCTCTATAATTGCCCTCCCTAATTCAAGCACTCTTTCATATGGCTCTTCACGATCCTCCCTTAATTGTAACGTGATAGCTTCTTCCGGACAGTCTCTCGCACATAATCCGCATCCTAAGCATTTCTCACGGTCAACTATGGCATAATCTTCTAATGTAATTGCATCTACGGGACAGCGATCAACACAGTTTCCGCAAGCTATGCACTTCTCTTCGTCAATGATAGATTCGAAAAGCGCGTTCATAAAACCCTCTTTATTTTTACCGATTAGAGAAGAAGATAATTGGCGTTTCTAATATATAATAGATAAGAACATATAGATAAAAGAATTAATGAAAAGGAGTCAAATATTTGATAGGAGAGCGCATATAATTCTTATTCATTGAAGAATTTGAACTTGGAAAAAAAAATGCTTAAAAATTTAAGCAATAGATCACATTTGTTAATTGTAAATAATACGTTCAAATTCTTTTGACAAAAAGAAGAGACTAATAGAAAGGTATCAAAAATTGGTAGATAGATTCAAAAAAAAGTATAAAAATCTAAAAGCTGTAAAGAAAAAATAGGTGTATATTGAATGAGCGATGATCATATTTCACGCCAAGAAATGAAAGCATTAGACATACTTCAAGATCATTTACGGCAGGTTCTTGCCTCGATCAAGGAGTTACGAGGGTTATTTGATGATTGGATTGAAAAAAAAGTTGATACTATTGATCCGCACATAGAAGAGCTAGGAAAGATAGAGGATCAGGCTAATAAGATAAAATGGAAGATATTGGATGAATTATCTAGTGCAGAAACGATGTTGCATCGCGAGGATTTCATGCACTTGGTAATGACTATTGATGAGATTGTAGATCATGTAGAAGGAACTGGACATAGATTTGGATATCTTAGGGACTGGCAACCAGATAAACAAAGTATTACCTATATAGAAGAAATGTTTGATGCGCTATTTAAAATGATGATGACATTGAGAGAGTCTATCTTTGTTTTAACACAAAACTCAGAAAACTCAATAAAAATCGCTCGAGAAATGTATGAACTTGAGCGAAGCATTGATAAAATACACCGAAATATGATTGAACATGTTTATTCATTGGATCTGGATCATAAAACGCTCTCTTTAGTTGTGAGAGTTGTAGATCATTTAGAGGATATGGCAGATATCGGAGAAGCGGTCACAGATGCAATACGAATTATAGCTGTAGCCCGAAAGGGATATTGAGTATTACCCACTGAGGACAGAAGATGGATAACGGAGCTATCAATGCTGAATTAATACAGAATCGTGTGATTGTCTGGAATTATCAAGACGGATCTAAGTTGTATAAGGAGGGTTTTTATGGAAAACCATTGGGAATTAGAAAGCCTAAATCATTTGAATTTGAGCGTCCATTAGAGCTCTCACTTTTTGAAACATTATATTTATTATCAAAAAATAAAATTGAACTCTTTGATAAGATAAATGAAAAAAACTTAGATAACGAGTCTCTAATTAAAATTGCCAAGGAGAATTTTACTGAATTTGAAGATAAATACCGAGTGTATTATGATTTACGAGAGCGTGGGTATGTAGTTCGACCTGGATTAAAATTTGGAGCTGATTTTGCAGTTTATCTCCATGGTCCCGGTATTGACCATGCCCCTTTTATCGTTCATGTCCTTCAGAACATTACGGCGATTTCCAGCATCGAGATGGTGAGGGCAGGTCGTCTTGCAGGGACGGTTAGGAAAAAATTTATTATCGCTACTATAGCCATGGATAGAGTAGTATATTACATGTTTACTTGGTTTAAACCTTGAAATCTATTAAAAAATTAATTTAATTTTATTCATACTGTTTGAATGTGAAAGTTCTTTAAGAGGTTTAGAGTTAAATTTATTAATTATAGAAAAATCAAAGTTCATTATTAGTTTGTGAGAAGACAATTAATGAGGCTTTTAAAATGACAGACGAAGAATTAACCAAACAGGTTAAAGAATTAGCCCTTGAGTTAGGAGCTGATAAAGTTGGGATTGCTGATGCAACTCTGGCAGAGGATCCACCTCATGGACATGCAAATCCACTAAATATGGTTAAGGGAGCGAAAGCTGCGATTTCGGTAGTATTAGCTTACCCGGATGGCGCTATGGATTGTGATCACACAGATGATCTAATCCATGCAGGAGTATTTGTAGCGGTTCAACTACAAATGAATGCGGAATTAAGTCGGATTACGATGCGACTTGCAAAGTTTCTTGAGAAGAAAGGTTATAATGCCACTCCGATTGCGCCGGATGTTCCTGGTAGGGATGAAAAACGATGGGCAGGGACGATTTCGCATCGCTATATCGGGCAATTAGCGGGAGTGGGAGAGATTGGTCAGAATAATTTATTACTCACTCCAGAATGGGGACCTCGTATTCAACTCGCAACTATACTAACAGATGCACCTTTACAGGAAGATGGTCCAAAGTTAATCGACAAAGTATGTAAGAAATGTTTTGATTGCTGTGAAAAATGTCCGCCACGTGCATTAGCCCGTGAGAACTATCCACCTTATAACTTTAATATAAATCGATGTTTTTGGGGAGTAGATGGCTGGGCAAGGTTAACTAAAGTTGAGGAGCCTCCAAAAGATTGGGTGGATGCAAGACCCACAGCCCTAATTATGGTATCTAAATACGCTCAAAAATATCCGCAAATTCAAGAGTATCAAGATCTGGCAAATAGATTGGGTTTTTTCCCATTTTGTAACGAATGCCAAAGAGTTTGTAGGGTTGGGCTAACCGCAAAAGAGAAAAAAGAAGAAGCTAGGTAAGATCAGAGTTCACACTTTACATTCTCTTACTTTTTTGAGTTCATCAATTAATATTGGGGCAATTTCAAAGAAATCTCCAACGATTCCGATATCAGCTATACCAAAAATAGGAGCTTCCGGATCTTTATTTATAGCGATTATGAAATCGGATCTCTCCATCCCAACACGATGCTGGATTGCTCCTGAAATCCCACAAGCAATATAAAGTTTCGGGGAAACTGTTTTTCCAGTCTGCCCAACTTGATGCTCTGAAGGAATAAAACCAGCTTCCACTGCAGCTCTTGAAGCCCCTACAACACATCCCAAGACATCAGCAAGCTTGTGAATAAGTTGAAAACCCTTTTTTCCAATTCCACGCCCTCCAGAAATAATTATTTTTGCATCTTCCAGAACCATACAGGCCTTTGGTTCTTTTATATAATTAATAATCTTGGTTTTCAATGAATCGAGAGAAAAGGGATTTGGAATAGAAATAACTTCACCTGTTTTAGCTTGTTTTGGAATTTTAGCTTTGAAAATACCAGGTCTAACTGTCGCCATAACTGGACGACGATTTGGAGTAATAATGGTGGCCATTATGTTTCCACCAAAAGCTGGACGAGTTTGAAGTAAAGTCCGATCCTTTCGATTTACATCAAGGCTTGTACAATCAGCTGTAAGTCCGGTTTCTATGCGTTTTGCGATTCTAGGCCCTAAATCGCGTCCAAGTCGAGTTGCGCCCAGTAAAAAAATTTCGGGCTGATATGTTTGGATAATTTTTACCAGTACCGAAGTGTAGGATTCGGTAAGGTAGTGCTGGAACACTTGATCATCAATTAAATAGACTTTATCAGCCCCATATTGAATCAGAGAGGAGGTATTTTCTTCAATTTTATAACCAAGTAAAACAGCAGAAATAGTGGTTTCTAATTTTTTAGCGAGTTTCCTACTCTTTGTTAATAATTGAAAAGTCACATCAATAATCTGCCCATCACGTTGTTCTGCAAAAACCATAATTCCCTTATATTGTGTTAAATCTCTTTCTTCAGAAATTCGTTCCACATCAGACTGTAAAGCACCTAAATTGCACGCTTCTAAACAAATCCCACATTCAGTACAGTTTTCTTGAATTCGGGCCTTTTTGTCCCACATTACTATAGCCCCATATGGGCAGGCTTTAACGCACATTTCACAACCGATACATATGTTTTCATTAACAAGAATTACCAAAAATTACACCTTTCAAATCAAATTGAGTTTCCTGAGTTGTTTGATTACGCCATCGACAATCTCTTTTGGATTGCCCCGTAAAATAATTCCCTTCTTTTCATTTTCGGGAGAGAAAATCCTTTTCACCTGAGTTGCAGACCCACTCAACCCAATTTTTTGCTCATCCACATTAATATCACTTGCAGTCCAAATAGTAATCTCTCCTTTTTGAAAGGATTGGACAATTCCTTTGATCGAGGGATAACGGGGATTATTCAATTCTTTTAAGACGGTCATCAGAACTGGCATTTCTGATTCAATAACCTCGTAACCGTCATCCACATCTCTTATTGCTCTAACTAATTTATCACGGATTACAATATTTGTAACATATGTTATTTGAGGGATTTTCAGAGTTTCAGCAAGTTCAATCGGGGTTTGAGCTGTATCACCATCTATTGATTTACTTCCGCATAGAATCAGGTCAAATTTTTCCGCTTCTTTTTCCAATTTTTTTATAGCCTGCGCCAAAGTGTATGAAGTTGCTAACGTATCCGCTCCTGCAAATTTCCGATCAGTCAAAAGGACTGCTTTATCAGCTCCCATGGCAAGTCCCTCAAGCAAAGCTTCCCGGCTTTGAGGAGGACCCATTGTGATAATAGTTATCTTTCCCCCAAATTTCTCTCTAAGTAGTAATCCTTCTTCCATTGCATGTTTATCAGAAGGATTAATAACGCTAGGAACACCTTCACGCATAATAGTCCCCGTTTTTTTATCAATCTTAACCTCAGTAGTATCAGGGACCTGTTTAATGCAAATTAATATATTCATCCTATTCACCTATAATCCTAATACTTTATATGCTATCTTAAGGCGTTGCACCTCAGACGTTCCCTCATAAATGGTTGTAATCTTAGAGTCGCGATAGAAACGTTCAACGGGGTAATCTTTACAGTAACCATACCCACCGTGAATTTGTACAGCTTTCTCAGACGCTTTCACAGCAGCTTCTGCAGCGAATAATTTAGCCATACTGGCTTGTTTTGAGAATCTGATACCCTTATCCTTGAAATATGCCGCTCGATAGGTCAGCAGACGGGCGGCATCAATTTCAGTAGCCATGTCGGCAATCCACCACTGAATTGCCTGAAAATTAGCTATCGTTTGACCAAACTGCTCCCGTTCATTCGCATATTTAACAGAGGCATCAAGGGCAGCCTGAGCAATTCCAACTGCTTGGGCTGCAATTCCAATCCGCGCGCTGTCAAGAACCTGAAGTGCCATTCGATATCCGTTATTCAGTTGTCCAAGGAGATTTTTTTTGGGAATTCGGCAGTCCTCGAATACTAATTCAGCAGTATCAGATCCAGTAATTCCCAACTTTTCCTCAATAACACCAATAGAGAATCCGGGAGTCCCTTTCTCAACAATGAATACGCTTACACCATTTTTAAAACTCTTTTTATCGGTTCGAGCAAAAACTAAGACAGTTTTAGCAATACTCCCGTTAGTTATGAAAATTTTTGTTCCATTAATAACCCATTCGTTGCCATCCAAAACAGCATTTGTTTGTATATTAGCTGCGTCCGATCCGGCGTTCGGTTCCGTCAGGGCAAAGGCACCCAGTTTCTTTCCTTTTGCCATGGGTACCAGATATTGGCGTTTTTGAGCTTCAGTACCAAACAGGTAAATAGGATAGGCGGCAACTGAGTTATGAACGCACACGGTTACACCACTGCTGGCGCACGCTTTGGAAAGCTCATCGATGCAGATTGCATAGGAGATAGTATCTAGCCCGGCGCCACCGTATTTTTGTGGAACTACCAATCCAAAGAAACCCATTATAGCCAGCTTTTTCAGAATTTCGCTGGGTATTCGACCTTCCCTATCAATTAGGGAAGCATATGGTAGAATCTCGTTTTTAACAAACTCACGAACGACCTTTCTTATCATTTTTTGTTGTTCTGATAAATCAAAATCCATTTAACCCACTTAACAATCTTTTTTTTTCTTTTTTATGTTAAACAACTTCATTTTTTAAAAAATTAATGGATAGATTTGAAGTCCATCTATCTAATGAGTGAATAAATTTTTTCAAACACCCCTTAAACTTAAAGAGGGGGAGAAACTACAAGCTGCGGGAAGCCCTATAACATCTACTTATCAGAATTACTTCTTTTTTATTTGTTTTTTAAATTCTTTATAATCAATCGGTTTGCGACATTCTGGGCATTCCTTTGAAATTTTGAGGTAATCTAGGAAGTGATCTGTATGAGCCAATATTCCACAATGAGGGCATTTCACGGTATTCTTATCGTCCTTTTTTATTTCCAAACCACAGACCGTGCAAGAGATGCTAGCAACTTCCTGTTCGTAAAGTTTATTCTGGCAAACAGGGCAGCTTCCGGTTTTTTTCACCCACTCAAGAAAGTGCTGCTCGTGAGCAGGGATACCACATTTTGGGCAATTAACTAGTTCATCCGGTCTAATAAAGCGAAAACATATTGAACACTTGAAGATTTGTCTACTACATTTTGGATTCGAACAATATTTTGCGTCTTTATCCAATTCTACACCACAATAAGGGCATAAATAAAGCTTTCCTGGAGGTTCATATGCGAAAACTTGGGTTGTGAAATCTAATTTTCCAGTAATTTCTCGATCTTTTGACATTGTTTCTAGTATTTTAATTATAACTTCCATACTCGTACCCATTGCTTCTAGTATTTCCAGAAATGGAATATAGGTGGTATTTAGCTCTGAATAGTAGTTTTCGATAAAAGCTTTAACCCCTTCTTTTAATTTAGAAATGACATTATTGTAGTCTTCTCGGACAAACATTAAGGTATTATTAATATTCATTTCAATTATTGGATCATCAATACCTTGTGTCAGGATGAAGTAAGGGAGAAGTGGATATAATTCTTCAGGAACCGTTTTCGCCATTTCTAAGATTAATTCTGATGCCATATTCTTGTCAGTAGTTGTCTGAGGAACCCTGAGTATGTTTATAAGAGTCAACACAGCCCGTCTAAAATCACGTGTATCCACATAGAATTTCGCTCCTTGAAAATCAGGGTAAGCATTGGAATCGTTTATATCGGGAGCAAAAGGGAATAATAATTCTGGAATCCCTTCTTCAACTGATGCAGTTTCTGAATCTGTTTGTGATTTCTCTTCAGTAGATGGTGTACTGCTTGATAATGCTGAGTCCAAGGCATCTAAAACGTCTGAATAAAAGGTATCATCTTGACCGTCTTTCTTCTCCTTATCGGGTCGCTCTTCTTCGCCCATTTTTCTTCAACTTTATAAATTTTTATTAATATTTCACCGTTTTTATATAAAAATTATCGGTTTTTTCAGTACAATACTCTTTGTTGTGAATGGCAGGACGGGCATTTTCGAGCGTGTTTAACCTGCGCTGCCCAACAGCATTTATGGAAATTTGCGTTGCATGAACTGCATCGGTGGATACAATCGAGTTCACCAGAAATACCGTGTATCTTCGTCTGCTTGATAGGTTTCTTGCATGTGGGGCATTGGTATTGGTGACAAAGCTGACAAATATTTTTTGATTCTTGCTTAAGATAGTTCTTAATATCATCCAGAATTTTAGTTACGGTATTTACATGCTGCCATTGGTTATATTGAGAGAGAAGGAATTTATTGAAGGCAGCTCTCTTATCCTCTGGATGTATTGTTCGTAATTCTAGGTTAGGGGGAGCTATTGGGAATTCCTCTGTTAAAGTCACTTCAATAACGCAGTATTCACCGGTTTCAATTTCAACTCGGACTTCAAAGATCAAGATATTTGCATTAAACTTCTTAATTATTTTTTGGTAGGCTTTACTTTTCTCTAAATGTTTCAATTCGTCCATGATTCTTGTTCGATGATCAATTTTCCGTGATATTTCTCGACAGATATCAATGAGACTCAATCTTGGCCACTGCTTTATGGAACTTATTTCGTCGATTTTGATAACCTTTTCGAGGGCAGGAGAGAACAGAAGTGTTGGAGGGTTAGGCTTTTTTTGTAGGATATCAAATTCATATGTTTTCATTTTAGAGGAAATTAAAAGCACATGGAGTCTATAGGGACCGACCATGTCGCTATTGAATTCCATCATCACTTCTTCCATTTCATCGTTTGGGTATATGACACGTTGGAGAATCACTTCCAATTCTCGTACAATATCCACAATATGGGGGGGATTACTGTTATCCCATTCACGTAAGGTAGGTAGAAATCGTTGTGGATCTCCCAGTTCTTCAAGTAAATTTGGTGGAACGGACATTTGAGGTTTCTCGGGATATTTTTCAAAGTTTACCTGGATTTGATAATGTATTTGAGGAGTAATTGACAAATAGACCGTAATTTCTGCAGGTTTTTTTTCGTCATAATCCGCACTGTATTCTCTTAGAACCAGATTATTCTCATTCTCGAGCGAATTTTCCATTCTGATCGCCTGTCTGATAATCTTTCGATTATGGAGATTCAACTAATATATAACTTCTCACTATTAAAAAAGAGAAAACAAATATTTTTAATTTAGAAAAGTCTTAAAAGTTATAAAAAACCGTGGGGAGTCCTCATGCCCAAAAGAATTGACGTAATCGCCGGAGAAATAATGACTGAGATGGAAAAGCTCCTGCTTGAAAGAGTATATGTTGCTATTATCAAGGAGGGGAAAGTAATTTACTCATCTACTGCTCTTGATAAACATATTGAATTATTAAAATTATTTGCAATCACAGAATTCAAACAATTACCTTCCCTTGGTCATTCCTTTCCCCTTCCTGGAACAAATTTAGCTATATTTAAGGTTAGCGATGATTATTTGGTCGCACTTTACACTAAAAAAGGGTATCAGGGGCAATTATTATCCTTTAAGACAAAAATTAATCAGTACAAGACTGATCTTCAGCAAGCTTCCGAATTGTCTACACCAAACCTTGTCGAAACTGAAGCGAAAGGTCAAATATTGCCAAAACTTACACAAACGGTATCCTTGACCATGGGGATGTCTGAAGATGAGTCAGCTGTATTGAAACTGTGCGATGGTAACCATTCAATAAGAGAGATACTCATCAAGACTCGGATTCCCCGAAAGAACGTGGTTGATATTATACGTCGTTATGAGCAGAAAGAATGGCTTAAGCTCGATTTTCAAGGGGAAATAGACGTAACCCCCATAAGTATAAAAAAATTTCCAGAAACTGCGGTACGACTGGGAATGATCTCGAAAAAAAGTTATGATATTAATGAGCTATGTAACGGAACTAACACGATCCAAGATATTGCAGATAAATTATTAATTTCGGAGCGAGAACTCAAAAAAATCCTAAAAAAGATGGAAAAAAACAAAATTACCAAAATGACAGTTAAGATTCCAGAGGAAGAACCTTCTGTTACTGAAACACCCGCGGTAGTAGCGGAGAAAATAGAAGAAACAATATCAAATCCCGAGTTATATATAAAACCAATCTTAACGGCAAGTGTTTCGTTCTCTATGGGGTTCGATCAAAATGAGAAAAGAATTTTGGAATTATTAGATGGGTCGCATACTATAATCGATCTTTACCATGTAACTCGAGTGGGGATTGTGGACATATTTAATACTATTTTTAAATATGAAGAAAAGGGTTGGATTCGAATTCCGATAGAAGATTTCATGAAAATTGTAGCAATCAAAGAAAAATTAAAATCAGAGTTTGATACGGCAGTCCTCGAAGCTAATTATAACCAATTAATGGAGAAACAAGTGGCTCCCGCGGCCCCCTCACTAGAGTTAGCAGAGCAAGTATTAGCGGAGACAGCAGCCTTAGCTGACGAGGAGAGGGAAATTATGGCAGACTTGCATCAGAGAATTCAAAATGAATTACCTCTCATGCCTGAACTTGCCCGAACGAAACTAGTAGAAAAATTAGTTAAATTATCAGCTCATTCACGGGAGGGGATGTTGGGCAAATTACTTACTTCAGAATCCTCTAGAAAATTCAGAAAACCCGCAGCCCCACCTGTCCAAGTACCCGCTGTTCCAGCTCCACCTGCTCCGCCCGTCCAAACACGACCACCGCCACCCATTCAGGCACCACCGCCACCGGTACAACCGTCCCTACCTTTAAATAGTCCAACAGATCTATATACACCAGTAATAGACGAAACACCCTTAATTCAGCCCTCTCAACTCCTAGATCAAGGTGCTTCTGAGGAACCACTAGTAAAACCCTTACCGGACAATTTACTTTCACCCAGAATACCTGTAACACCACCCCCAGACGTTCCATCCCAACCTACGCAGCCTATCCCCCCACCCCCTCCTATAGCTCCCACAACTCCTACAATAAGTCCTCAAGCAAGCGTTGGTGAAACAGCAGCTGAAGGAGATCAACTTACAGAGGTTTTAAGTTTTATTGATAGTCTTCTAGGAATTCCAGAAATCCTGTATTTAGCCCTAATAGATTATGGAGGATCAGTTTTTTACCAAACTACTAAGGAAACAAGCATGTGGGATATCAGTAGGGATACTTTGAAATTCATTCAAAATTGGAATTCACAAGCTCCTTCTGTATTTTTAGGAGGGGATATCAAATATGCTGTTATTAAAACAGAGCCGGATATGCTCATTGCTACAAATGTCAAAGGATTTGGACATATCGTCGCAATTCCAATTAATGATAAGCTTTTTATCTTAACTAAAGTCAGTAAAGAAGGGGATGCCCTCTTAATCGCTGAGGATGTCGCAATTGTAGCTAAACAAATCAAAGAAATGTTTCCATCCGCCTAGTAATTATTAGATGACACTATTATTTGTATTAAAATTCTTACAGATTGCGTTCGAGGTTAAGTAATGATTTATGGAGTGTGGATAATTCACCGCGATGGTAAGTGTTTAATTTTTCGCGAATATGAAACTTTAAATATTAATGAACAGCTTTTTTCGGGATTTCTTGTTGCAATTTTATCATTCTCAAAAGAAATTAGCAGTAGAAAGTTGAAAAAATTAACGCTTGAAGATTTAATTCTCTATTATGAGAATATTGAATCAGAAAGAATTGTTTTTGTAATTGCTACAGATTCGAAAGAGCGGGAGGGAAAAATTAGAGAAAAAATCAGTCTTCTTGAAGAAGCCTTTCTGCTTGAGTATAAGGATGCTCTACAAACGTGGAATAATGATATTCAAATTTTCAACCAATTCAGCAAGAAAATTGATCAAATTGTTAAAAGCAAGGGGCGGCATGTCCCTTTAATTGATTTTAACTTTATCTCCAAGGCTTCGTTTGAACCATTTATTGAAAAATTTTCACAATTATTTGGGAAAAAAGATAAAAAAGAAATGGATAAATTAGAAAATACGGTAAGAACTCTGGATACAATTTCAGAGAGAAAAGAGAATTTTAAGGCGGCTTCCTTTATCTTAGATACCCACAAAAGGATGAGTGAAACACTTAAACGATTGATTAATAAAATATATAAAAAGAAGGATTGAACTATGAGCCCTAAAGAAAAAGAGACTACACAAAAAGCAACGTATATAACAATATATATTCATGAGCCGAAGCAAATTTCAGAAACCAAAAATAATACTCTCTCTAAATCAAGTGGAATTATACGTGTAAGGGGATTAAATAAGAAAGAGAAACAATGGCTAACGTTATCTTATAAGATCCCCATGAAAAATTTAGGAATAGAAGAGGGCGCGGGAAAAAAGGTTATCTTAGAAAAGTTGCTGAATCCATACTCTATTATCAATAAAGATACAAAAGGCTTGCTAACAAAATTATTAGACCAATATGGCCCAATAAAATCTAAAGGGAGAGATCGATTAGAGTATAAAACAGAACGTTTTAAGAAGAAATGGAAGATGAAAGTTAGGCGAGTGGGCGGGGTCTAACAAATTAGAGCGTAGAAATTAAAGATTAATTAAAAATTATCCAGATAGATTAGTTATTTTTATATCTCTTATTTTCTAATTTTAATAGATTGATTTATGAAAAGACTATTTCGCGTATCTAAAAACATATTTTGTTTACTTCCCCGAAGTAGCACTATTATCAGCGCAAATATTAATATTATAAAATCTAAGGACCCTGCGTTGATTGATTGCGGTTCGGTTTTTGATATTAACTTAAATTATTTTCAGAAAATACTAAAGGTATTAGGAATTAAGACAATTAAAAAGATAATCATTACACATTCTCACATTGATCATTGCCAGAATGCAGGTCATTTTGCAGAATACTTTGGAGCAGAAATCATTGCTCATAAGAACACGATTCCGATATTAAAACAAAGTAAGCGTGGTTCAATTGATGCGTTTGAATATTGGGATTTAGTTGAAGAAGCGTTTCCATTCGTTTTTCGTAGTCGATTAAGTCAGCTCTACCGCCGTATAATTCTGATGGGATATAATTTTTTTGTATTTAGAAGAAGTAAGCGAGTGAAGGAAGTAACTGCAGTAGGGGATGGAGATATAATAGATTTGGGGAATATGGATCTTCAAGTGTTATTTACCCCAGGACATAGCAATGATAGTATCTGCTTGATTGAAAAACAACAAAAGGTTATTTTTACTGGAGATATGATTCCGTGGACCCCTTATATTCATACAGATATTGAAACATTTCGGTCTTCTATAATAAAAATTCTTAACTACTTAGAAAAGTATGATATCCGACTCATGGTTCGGGGACACCAAAAACCATTGAATGCGGTAGTTGAAAGAGAGAATTATAGAGAATTTATTAAAGATATGATCTTAGCTGAAAAGCGATTGATTAAGTTACTAGAACATAAATCACCTATGACATCGCAAAAAATGCTTCCTTATATTTTTCGGCGCTCACACCTTACACACCAACTAGTTTATCGTATCCTTTTTAGAACCCAACAGTTTTGGATCGCAAAATACATCCAAAATCTCGAGAATAAGGGATTAATTAAGCGGGTGACTAAAGGAAAGAAAACTATGTATAAACTTTCAGAGTAAACTTGAACAGGGATAGTTGGATAATTTTATGAGGAAAATAGTTATGGCACGAACAATCATATTTACAGGTAAGGGAGGGGTTGGAAAAACAACATGTGCAGCAGCAACAGCCCTTCAATGTGCAAAACTTGGAAATCAGACATTGGTTTTATCAAGCGACCCGGTTCAGGCACTTTCAGATTGTTTTGATCTTGAGTTAGGAGTCGATAAACCCAGAGAAATAAGAAAGAATCTGTTTGGTCTTCAAATTGAATTGGAGCGCGAAATAGAGCAGAATTATGGAATAGTTCGGAATTTTCTAAAAAAATTATTTCATTCGAGGGGTATAGAAGATGAAGTTGCGAGTGAAATGGTTGCACTACCGGGTTTTGATGAATTATTCTCTATTTTAAAAGTGGGGGAGTTTATTAATCAATTCGATATCATAGTATTAGATACGGCACCCACAGGTCACACACTGCGCTTGCTGAGTTTTCCCCAGATTTTTAGTGTGTTTGGAAAATATCTATTACGTTTGCAAAGGGGGATAATGCGCATTTTTGAGCCACTTAGAGAGAGTGCAGAGCAAGTGACCCGGACACCAATTCCCGATGAAGTGTTTTTTTCACAGATGGAAGGATTGATGAAGCGAGTAAATGATATGCGAGAGCTTCTCACTGAATCAACAAAATGCACAGTACGTATTGTAACTAATCTTGAGAAAATACCTATTCTGGAAAGCGAACGAGCTTTAACATTTATGAATTTATATGGGTTGAATGTTGATGCCTTGTGTGTAAATAAAGTAATCCCAGATGAAATTACGGATCCTTATTTCGAGAAGTGGAAAAGTACCCAGAAAAAATACATGGAGCGGATAGAGAACACATTTTATCCATTGAAAATATTTCGGATTTACTTGAAGGAAGAAGAAGTTGTTGGATTAACATTATTAGAACAAGTAGCAAACGATATGTATGGGAAAAAAGAAGATCCAGCGCAGATGTATTCATCTGAAAAACCATTTACTACAGATACAGATATCAATAGAAATTTAATTATGACAATTAGTCTCCCCTTTACAAAAAAAGGAGAAACAAAAATCCGAAAGAAAGGAGAGGAACTCATTATTAATATAGGAGATTATAAAAGAATTCTTCTTTTACCAAAAATGGCACAGCATATGATAATTAGCAGTGCACGGTTTGAAAGTCAGAAACTCATAATTACCTTTCTAAAAAAGGAGCACTAATTATACCTTTAAATTGCCAATTTCCTTAAATTTTTTATACGTCACTTCAACGTGGGATTTGTTCATAAACAAGGACTTTTTGGGATTTTATTGAAACAAGAATTTGTTGAATTAAAGGGAAAAAGGATTCGGACGAATCAAGGAGGAGTACTTTATTTATCTAACCAAAATTTATCAGATCTTTCAGAAGTTGTCGGGCTTGAAGATCTAGTTAATCTAAAAAATCTGATTCTTGATAATAATATAGTAACTAATTTAGAATGGTTAGATTGCTTACAAATGAGCCCAAAATTGCGAAGTTTATCAATGTGTTATAATAAGATCATCGATTTAAGAGGGATTTCCAGTTTAAATAGAATTGAAACCTTAATCTGTACAAATAATAAGATAAAAAATCTAACATGCCTTGAAGAATTAACTGCCCTAAAACACCTAAACCTCTCTCACAATTCACTTTTCGAAATAAAGGGGCTAGAGAAATTAACCAAGTTAGAGAACCTAGATCTATCATATAATCGGATTCAAACGTTAAAAGGGTTAGGTTCTCTTAAACGGCTTACTCGATTAAATCTTTCACATAACCATTTTGCAGAATTACAAGGAGTAGAGGTACTTTCAGATCTTCGGTTTTTAGATCTTGGATATAATACTCTTTGGAACATGAAAGGACAGCAATCTCTTAAAAAACTTGAATCGTTAAATCTCGAAGGAAATCAAATTGAAAAAATCGAGGGATTAGAACAAGCTCTAAAGTTACAAGATTTGAACCTTAATAACAATAGAATATCCATAATAGCAGGATTAGAAAACTTAGGAGAACTAAAAAATCTCCGCTTAAGCCATAATAAAATAAAGACAGTTAAGGGATTAAAAGCCTTATTAAAGCTGGAATTTTTAGCCCTTGATAATAACCTTATTACTGAGGTTGATGGTCAAGAATTGCCACCTCAATTACAGTTGGTGCTACTTGGAAATAACCAAATAAAAGAAGTGCATAATTTACAAAAGACTGGAACCCGAATTCACCTAGAAAGAAATCAAATTTCAAGTCTAGATGGTTTAACGGATTTTGTCCGTTCTAAAAAGGTATTTCTTTTTGAGAATCCTGTTATGGAGCAAGTGTTTAGAGAATTTCCAGATTGGATTACTTATGGTAGATATTGGAATTATAACGTACCAGGCAACGAGACAGAATCAAAATAAAAGCAAAAAATATAGAAATAAAAGCAGGTTTGGTAATCTCTTACTATAGTTGATTTTCTTTTTTCAGTTTAAAGTAACAAAAATGGCAGACAGGTTCAGATTTTCCATCAGTTACTCGTTCAATATACATTGAACCACGTTCAGTAACTTTATTGCAGATAATACAGGTGAGGGTTTCTTCTGCTTTTTTATTTACATATGTGGTTGGCATACCTGAAGTTCTCCTGAGCGTGATTATCTTGAAAACTACTCAAATCAAAAATATAAGTGTTATCATCAGATTCATTTAAAAAAAGAGAAATGGATTTAGAGCTTTCCTGTGAGTCGTTTTTTCTGGTCGATCTCTAAGACCGTAGTCATGAAGACGCGAATTAATTTTTTATAGACCTTTGAATTTTCTTTGATGGGTTGCTTAGTTTCCGCGAATCTGACCATGTTTTTTACAGCATCCTCATGGCTTGAATAGGTTTTTAATCCATTAAAACCCAAGATTGCCGCTCCTAAGGCAGCGCCATCCTTATTCTCAGCGACTTGAATCGGTTTCTTAATAATATCTGCAAAGATTTGACACCACAAGTCACTGTTCATGCCCCCGCCATCGACTTTTAGCTCATCTACCTTCTGCTTTGCCATTCCTTCCAGCAGAGAAAGATACATCTGTGCACTCAAAGCTGCTGATTCCATTAGGGCACGAACGAAGTAGCCACGTGTATGACCAAATCCCATTCCGTATATTGTGCCCTTTTTAAATATGTAAAGGGGAATAATCAGAAACCCTTCGCTTCCAGGAGGAACCTGTTTAGCCTCTTCTGATAATGCATCAAAGATGTTAATATCTTTTGTAGCGCATTCTTTTGTTTGTAATTGGGAAAAGTTATCTCTGAACCATTTTAGTGCAGTTCCCGTTCCGGGCATGACGCCCTCAATAACCCACTTACCTTCGACAACCTGAGGTAGAGAAAAGATTGGTATTCCACCCGGAGGGGGAATTGGTGCATCAACTACGTAATCTATAAAGGTGCCAGTTCCTTGGGTCGATTTTGCTTGCCCCTTATTTATAACACCCAAACCCAAAGCTGCACATTGCTGGTCACCCCCACCCAATATGATTGGTATACCCCGTTTCAAACCCAAGATCTCTGCAGCTTCGCTTGATAATTCTCCAATGACTTCACCATGCTTATGAAGTTCGGGCCAAAGATCTACAGGCAAGTCATAGAGCTCAGCTAACTTTTCGTCCCATTTTAATGATTGCATATTGATGATTCCCCAAATCCCATTTGTGGAATCTGTAACTATCTCACCGCAGAGTTTCATATAACAATAGACATCTGGAAAGATGATTTTGTGGGCTTTTTCAAACAAATTCGGATGATTATTTTTAAGCCATAGGAGCTTTGGAATTGTTCTTCTTAATCCGCCTTCTTCCTGGAATTCTTTAAATGTTGTGATTTCTCGCTCATCCATCCAAGTTAATGCAGGATGTAACACTTCACCATTCTTATCGACTATGGATACTGTTGCCCTTTGGAACGTAGCACAAATACCGCTAATCTCATTGGGTTTTATAGCTTTATTCTTTGCGACCTTTTGACAGGTTGTTTTAATTGTATCCCACCATATTTTTGGATCCTGCTCGGATATTCCTGGTGGTTGACGTGTAGTCGGATATTCCTCATAGAATTTGAGAATTTCTCTGCCTTCAGTATTAAATACGATACTACGTGCGCCGGTAGTACCAACATCGAATACCAACAAATTTTCAGACATTTTTATCCCTCTATTAAGTTTAATTATAAATCCTTTTTATAGAAATAAGAGTTTGCTTTGATATAGGATAGATAAAATTCGATCTCCTTTTTCTTTCTCGTTTTATCCCATCCAAGAATTTCACCCATAATCTCCGCAGTTGCTTCCGCAATTTTACGCTGTTTGGACGGATCGACCAACCAGCAAATTTCGGTGCGTCGGCAAAGCACATCATTCAAATGTCTTGGGATTTCATGTTTTACTATGTAAATAATTTCTGCTTTTACCCAAGGGAAATATTTTGGCGGATAAGCAGGGTCCTCTATTAGTTGTTTGCCTAAATTACGCTCCTTAAGAATCCTGTCGATTATTACCAGAGCCCCTTTCCCGAACTCCATGAAAAGATGATCAATTATATTTTTATCTAGCTCATCTGTTGCGGCGCGATATTGTTCGCTCTTTTCAAATTCATCACGTTTCAATGCGATTTTATATGGTTTTTTAGTAAGGTCTCTGTCTTTTGGTATTGTTAAAGTTCCGTTTCGTGTAATATCAACTTTTTTTGATCGCATTACGCTTCTTCGAATTAGATCTTCCGCCATTTTTCTATAAGTTGTATATTTGCCACCAAGTAAACTGAAAAGACCATCCTCTCGCTCAAAATAGAGATGTTTTCTACTTATTTCATCTGCAGATTTTCCAGGTTCCAACACTAGGGGACGGATTCCAGCATAGGTTCCTAAAATATGAGCGTCATCCAATTTGGCATTAGGAAAAAGGAATTCAACAGTGTTTCGGAGATAATCCACTTCTTCCTTTACTGCAACGGGTGAATTAATATCTTTATCATAAAAAGTATCAGTAGTGCCAATTAAAACCCAATTTTCGCGAGGGATCACGAAAAAGAACCGGTGATCATCAATGCTACTTATACCAAAACCATGATCAATATTAAGATGTTCTTTTTTTACAGTAAAATGAATTCCTTTTGAAGGTTTTATTATTTTAGACTTGGTTTTATTTCCCAGCACCTCATCTGCCCAAATTCCTGTGCAATTGACAACGATATTCGCTTTTATGGTGAAGGATTCATGTTTTGTTTCGGGTGAGAATTTATCATTTTCAACAACCTTTACACCATTCACGAGTCCCTTATCAGAATGCACAAAATCTATTACTTTAAGATAATTTAATGCTGCACATTTTCCTGAAGCCACGCATTCCTTGATAGTTTCTACTGCATATCGTGCATCATCCATATTTGTATCGTAATATAGACCCATTCCTAGCACCTGATCGTGGTTTAATTCCGGTTCAATTTTAGCTAGCTTCTCTGGATCATCAATGATCTCCCAAGGGGCGTAATTCTGGTTCTTACAGGCTTCATCGTAGATTTTAAGAGCTAAAGAAACGTATTCTAAGCTCCAGGAACTAGCAGCTATGGTCTTGCCAGTTCTTGGATCGGTTCTTTCACCAAAAACTGGTGCAATAATATGAAGAGGACGGACATTATGAGGCATGGCTACATCTCGAGCCCAATTACGCTCTCTCGTTGATTCCTCAACTAATTTTATTTCAAAGGATTTTAGATATCTCAGACCACCATGAAATAATTTAGAGGAACGAGACGAGGTTCCTTCAGTGAAATCATCTTTTTCAACTAAAGCGACATTTAAACCTCGCATAGTCGCATCTCGAGCAACCCCTGCTCCAGTAATCCCGCCACCAATTATCAATATGTCAAAATCTGTTGATTTCAGTTCTTTAATTATCTCATCTCTCTTTTTATCGGAATAATCAATGTATATTACATCATCAGCTGAAAAGGACATAAATATCTCACCAAATTCAAATTTAAACCTACAATATTTTTGTCTTGAGTAGAACCTAACCTCATTTTAATCCTATTTGGAGCATAAGCAACCCAATCATCATGGTAATTGGTGCGAGAATGAAAAATATCTCGATTGCGAATGTTATAACTCCTGCATTGATTCCATTTCCCACAAGGAATATCAAAATGCCAATTGCAGCATAGTAACTGTTTTTCCGAATTTCCCCAGTAGAGTTAAAACCAACTTTTAGATAGAGGATTGGAATTAGAATGGCAAAGGCGGTGCCGATGGTAACCCAATAAGTAACAAGTTTTGTAGTTTCATTTCCAGGGATTAAAATAATTAATAAGGAGAAAATAAAGATACAAATTGTTGGAATATATTTCAATTTTTGATATACGTATCTTTCCACTGCGAACATTAAACCCACCACACCTAAAACTGCGAAAAAGGATCCATAGATGTAAAGAAGGGAGAGTGGAGGGTATTCATTAATGGCATCAATAACCATTAAAATTCTACAAACCATATATAAGACACTAAAAAAAGCGATGCTTAAAAAATAGTATTTCCGTTCTTCTTCAGCCTTTTTTGCCTTAGAAATGAGATAAATTGTCAAAAAACCTAAATAGACACTCAAAACAGAGAAAAGAATGACGGAAATTTGTTGATAAATTGTGAGGTTACCAAATACCATACCTATTCCCTTCGAGGACAAATGTTTAACGGATTTTTCTTTGTAATCTTATATATTTTTATGCTAAATTAATTGATTTACTAACTCGATGATATCTAAAACCTTCAGATTTCCAATGTTTGGACTATTTTTAAGTTGATATTTACACAGGGGGCACGCAGAGGTTAGATAGTCCGCATTTATTTCAAGTGCCTCATTAACGCGGAGAGTAACAACATCTAGAGACAAATCGGGGAAGTTGTTACGTACGCCACCCCCAGCTCCACAGCAAAATCCTTCTTCACGTGCATGTTCCATTTCAACCACTGAACTACCGGGGATCTTTTTCAGAATATCCCGAGGAACATCATAAACGCCCATTGCCCGGCCAAGATGACATGGATCATGGAATGTAATTTTAGATTTAAGTTCTTTCAGGTTTGATAGCTTGGATTTTATTACTTCGATTATGTGTTGGACATTGAAATCAAAATCAGGAAGGTGTTCGGGATAGAAGGTTTTAATTGTTCTATAACAGGCACTGCAAGGGGTGATAATTTGCTTGATTCCACGCTTTTTCCATTCGGTAACATTATGATTCATCGACTTTTTTGCGATTTCTAAGAACCCTGTGCTTATTGCAGGTGCGCCACAGCAATATTCATCCTGCATGATTGTAAATTCAAAATTAAGTTTTTTTAGCAACTCAACTGAAGTTCGGGCAATCTCAATTTCGCGATAAGAACTCATACAACCGATGAAAAGTAGAGTATCAGAATCCACTAAAGAATCAATCATATCCTTAACCGAATCGGTTCGTAATTGATGTTTATCTCCTAGTGGATTGTGTTGGTGTGAAATGTTTTCGCTGATTTTGGAGTATTTTGAAACATCAATCCCAGATTCTACTATTGAGGCGCGTGCTAACTTCATCAATTCTTCTTCATCGACTTTTGGGAGACAAAAAGTATTACAAAGGTTGCAGGTAAGACAAGAAAAAATGCTGTCTAGTGCCCCTTCATCATATGAACGGATTCCCTTCTCATTTAAATTGACATTTAGAGATCGACTATATGGTGTGAAGCTCTCGGACGCGGACGCTATGGCAGTGGGGCAATTGTCGCGACACATTTTCATACAGGTGGAGCACATTTCTAACCGAAATCGAATCTTCCGTGATAAACCTTTAGCTTTATTCTGAGCCATTTGAAACACCTTACAATCCTAATTTCCCAGGATTCATTATGTTATTTGGATCAAGCAATTTCTTCATCCCTTTGAATACATTGTAAATACCAGAGCCCAATTCTTGCTCCATAAAATCACCACGAAATATCCCGATACCATGATGATGACTAATTGACCCTCCGTTCTCAATGCAAGCCTTTAATCCATTCATCCAAGACTTTTTAAATAATTTAGAGGCTCTTGGATCTTTTTCAGTATCTTTTTCAAGCATTACGAAGATTAAATACATACTACCTCCTTCAAGATAAAAATGAGACCAATGAGCCATAACGGTAACTCTTTTACTTTGGATAGCATCCTTCATTTTGTAAAATAAATTTTCAAGATTATCATATGTAGTGACCACATCAATTACATCTGCCAATACGTTCATTTTGATGTAATCCGGATTCGGATAATACATATTCAGTCTATTTTTAAACCAGATTTTCCCACCCTCATCCCCCATATCTTTAGCGCCTTCTTTTAGACATATTTCACTACAAATCTTCTTCTGATATTTAACAAATTCTTTGGTTTCGTTATAACCATCAAAGGATAATGTGAGATAACTCTCTTCTTTTCCGATGTCGTCGATATGATAGACCATTCGTGCCTCAACAGATTCATATAAGCGAATGATTGACGGTCTGATTCCAGCATTCATGATCTTTTTTACGGCCCTCAACCCCGCAGCAAGTGTCGGAAATAAAAAACCAGCGAATTCTCGAACGTCTGGATTCCTCTTTATACTTAGACAAGTATCCGTAATGATACCGAATGTACCCTCCGTCCCGATAAATAATTCATTAAAATTAGGTCCAACCGCTTTTCGAGGAACACGGGAAGGATTGGTGTGGACAATTTCACCATTTGGAAGCACGACCTCTAAATCTAGTACCATATCTTCAATGTTTCCATATAAAGATGAAAGAGCACCCGCAGATCTAGTAGCAACAAAACCACCAATAGTGCTGGTTGTTAAAGAGCTGGGTAAATGCCCTAGTGTATAGCCTCTTTTATTTAAATAATTCTCCAAATGCTGACCGATTACCCCCGCCTGGCACAATACATAATTCGATTCCTCATGAATTTCAATCCGCTTCAATTTTTTAAGGTCTATCACAATCCCCCCAGTTAGAGCCACTATCCCACCATTAACTCCCGCACCTCCTCCATAAGGAATAATCGGGATTTTATTGTCATTCGCTATTTTTAAGATGGGGGAAATTTGATCTACTCTCTCTACCCACATAATGTAATCAGGATGTGGTTGTTTTAAGATGGAGGGAAGGCGATATTGCATGATCTTCAATGGGAATGAATCTCGACTATAGGCTATTTTATCGGCTTCATCAGTTGAGATATTTTTTTCACCAACGACCGATTTCAATTCATTAAATACATTAGGTACCAATTTAGGACACACATCCAAACATAATGTTCTAAAATATATTGAATTTGAGCTATTTTATTGTATTTTTTTCAAGCATATTTTGTGACGAGTGGTTCGTCATGCGGTTCTGGTAAAGGATATAACTTCCTTCGTTCTTTGAGACGCCCTCCAAAGTACCCAAATACAAGGGCAATTAATAACAATAGTGGCGAAAAGGCAATGTACCAAAGAAACGCATTAACCTCTGCAAATTCTACAATGAAAGGCGAAGTAAGAAATATAATGCCACCGATGCTCAGGCCTAAAAAGATAGCAGCCCAAACACCATGTTTCCGATCTCCTGCGATATAGCCGGCTATGATGGTAGGTAAAGAGAAGATTATACAAAAGACTAACATAAGAGCGCCGATTATGGTTAGTGTAAGTGTCTGTATCGCTTGGAGGTCGCTTGGATCAAATCCATCACTGAAGATTATGTCGGCTACACCATAGTCTCCCGGATTTAAATTCTCTAGTTGTAATATTGCTGGAATAAACGCCAAAACAATGATTCCAATCATTAAGATCCCAGCCACGACTCCTAAAAATGTCCTTAATTTCGTTCTAGAGGCAACTTTCTTTTCAAGCATAAGATCTATAGTATAATTAAATTCTTTATATTCAGTAATGTCAGTAACTGGCCTTTCTCTTAGTTGTTTTTGGAAAAGATTACTAAATTCAGTAAGGAATTCATCTAAAATATTACGAATTAAGATATTATTATCCTTGGAATCTGCAACAACCATCCCAATCAAGGGGATTGGTCCAGCGTTATATCTTAAAATAGAGAGCTGTTCTCCAGTCTGTAGTTTCAAAGATTGCATACCGGAACCCAAAGCCTCAGTAGCAAAAGAACCTAGGGCGTTAATAAATCCAGAAATCAACTGATTATCGATTTGAGTCTTAATGAAATGTTTTGCAAAAATGCAGACACCATTCTCTGTAGTGATGTAAAATGAGTGTAACATATTTCTACTAAAAGAGTAGTAATTTATATTATTACTGAATTAGGTAGGCAAACATTAAATTCTTTATTTTTGGGAAAGTTAGGCATCACTCGTATGAGTTAAATATATTATCAAGCCTACAAACGCAAAAATAACAATGAAACTTATCAAAAGGCTCTCGAAAATCATTTTGGACCCACATCTTATTGTTTTATAATAATATAATATTTTAAAATTAAATAAGGTTTTGAACTTTTTTAGAGTCAATGTAAGGTTGAAAAATAACTCAGTCAGTACAACAAATCTCAACATGTTTCGGTGAAATTAAACTCTGATTTGGACTCACACCAGCCTTTTTTAACAGACAGGGATTAAAGATTTGGAATGTCTATATTACCTTTTCGCTCAATTCAAAAATTCTTTGAATTAGGGCTCGTGTAGGTTTGAATATATCGATATTACCATTCCATTGTTCCAATGTTTCATTAAACAAAGATTGAAACTCCTGGGAAAAAAGTCTCAATTTATATTGGAGGAAATTACTCTCTTCTTTAAGAATGAGAACGAACACGAGATTTGTCGTCTGGTGAAGCATGATTTTCATATTTTGGTAGTCTATAAGCTGCAAAGGTTCGTTAGTCCTCACGATTTCGGAAAGTAACATTTGAATACCGGTAAATCCCCCAGCTATCAGGTCAGGATCTTCCAAAGGAATTTTCTTTTCGAAGGAGAATGCATAAAGGCATATACCGGTGTCAGAAATTACATAAGTTTCCTTTAATTTTTCTTGCCACCTAAGTTCGACCGGATACCCGAAAAATCCTTTTGCTAGAAAAAGACATCCAACTAAAGATGCTAATGGAACAATAATGGGTGAAATGGGTGCGCCAAGGAATACCAAAACTGGAAAAGCGAGCAAAATTATACCGATACATACAAAGATAGAACTCCTTCTAACAATTCCTGTTGATTTTATCATTAAGTAAAGGTAAATTATACTGGGAACGAGGAGACCGATGCCAGTTGGTGGAGCAACCCAGAACTCTATTGTCGATGGTTCAAAATTTGAGATGATTGACATGAAAACAAAGATTATAGAAGAGATTATTAATAATGAGGAGACTAGAAATCTTGTCTTTTTAAGGATGTTCTTCTCCAGATATAACACGACTGGTAGTGTCCCAATAACGAAAGGAATGTTACTAATCAACATAAGTACATTATTCTGGTAAAATATGTCATAATAATCATTTAAAATTCTTAATGAATACGTAAGTGCTATTCCTAAAAACATTGTACCTGCAGCAAGGTTAAAGTTCCTTGACACATCTTTCCGTGTTAAAGATCGTCCTATAAAATAATAGGAAAAAATGTATTCAAATACAATTGTAATGACCCATAAACTCATTTCCCCTTTTTGAAAATCTAGAAATTCAGCCAAACAAAACAACCAATTTTAGGATTGTCAAAGGTCTGATTAGACCAACTTGCGATCTTTTCCCTCGTTTTACAGACTTAAGTATTTTATCAATTTCTCTTTTGTATAATTCAGTATTAATTTTGAGTTTGATAGTATTGCTTAAATTAGTATAAGTCCATCCTTTTCATTTTGTTCATTCCAGAATTTGAGATAAGCTTTCCGTGGGGATTTAGAGATTTCCATGCTTTTTATAGTTTGTATTAAATTTTCAATCAGAGGGAAATTTTTACTCAAAGCGCTTGAGCTGATTGCATTTAGTTCATCAATGAGTTTATCCTTCTTAATTGTATTTACTTTTTGTTTGATGATGTTAATATCATGAATGAACTGTTTTTCTAATTCAATATTCTTCTCAATTATTATGGGAGCTCTTGTTATATAATCCATTAAAACAAGGCGGTGCAACTTTTCGTGTTTCCACCAGAGTGATTCATTATCATTGGTAAGCAAAGGAGTTTTCATTGAACGTAAAGATTCTGGAGATTCGAAGAAAAATGGTTTGAAGACACTTAGACATGGTGCGGAGGTTCCTGTGAGCCAATGAATTTGAAATTCCTTTGTTAAACTTGCCACATAGCTCCCAGTAGTCTGAGAGAATGTTCCAGAATTATAATGTTCACACACAGATGACATTGTTCCCTTATCGGGTCTGAACGGTGCTTTATCATGAGTTCTCAGAATATTCATCATGGTAGAGACTGTAATTTCACCTTTTTTATTTTGTAATTCATTAAGCGTGGTTGTTTGGCGGGCAACGCATCCTAAAACACTTCTGAGGTCGGGATCAGAATATGCTTTGGTGAAATTGAAATCTGACTTGGACTCATACCAGCCGTTCTTGACAGCATTTTCCACAAGTCCAGGTGATGCTATATCCCACTCATCCTGAATAGTGAGACCATTAGAGATGGATGCCATATTCTGGACCTTTTTTGCGACCCAAAATCTACCAGCAGTTTCCAAGACCCATGCTTCATTCAAGTCAGCAATGATGAAGGAATTATGATAGATATAATCGTGAATAACTTTGCTGGCTACACCGCCCTGACCATATTCATCGATTAAATTAGTAATAAGATTAAGCGCTTCATAGGCGGTCTTTGATCTTTGCAACGAGAGAGTCATTAAATCCATTCCAAGAAGTGCCTCTCGCTCGTATTTCTCTTTTGTGAAGACCGCTTCATTCCCCATCACTACCCCATATTCATTTGCACCCATCTCACAACCGATTTTTAACCAAACTGGTTTAGCGAGTATTACCGCGTTGGTTTCTCCGATAACCTGTGGGACATCCACATACTGACAATGCACTATCTCGCCCTCTTGATGGTCCGCTCTTGGAATGAATACGATTGCATGTACCTCACCCGGATCTCTATCGCTATTTTTGGCAAAAATCACTGAGCCGTCCTCTGTTGAGTCACCTAGCGCCACTATAGTATCGCACATGTAAAATCCTCTTTTATTCTAAATTCTATATAATCAAATCTAATAATCAAGTTTTTGAATAGGAAAAAATAAACCTTTCAGTATGAGCTTTCCAAATCCGATTGAAAAAACCCTCCAATTAATTCAAAATTTAAAACTCTTTACTGAAGTGAAGGGCATAGATAAAATCCATACTGAAGTTCGGGGGTTGTTAAGAGATATTTACGATTTATTTATGGGCTTGGAATCCTTTAACCGGAAAAAGAGACTTGCCCTATTAAAGCTCGCACACTTGTTTCCCAAGACTTTGACTACTTCAGACCTCAGAAATGTCATGGAATATAGCGAGAACACCTCGCTGAGTTACGTTCGGAATGAGATTAAGGAACTGGAAGATGCGAACTTAATTGTTATCAATAAATTTAAGGATAAAAAACTCCCATTCCAAATCCAGATCAACCACAATCACAAATTGATGCGCCTTTTAATTGCCTTGACGAGTTTTGGTACAGCATACAAAGAAATGGTTGAAGAGCAGGTGGAGGAAGGCAATGAGTAATATGAATTCTTCGAATATCGATGAGGAAGTTCTAAAGTTTTTAAAGGGATTGCGCCGATATATAACACTGCGAGCTATTGCCATTTACATTATCGTTGGAGGGGCTACAGTAGCGTTTGGATTTATATTTTATTACCTAGCTTATTCCTTTCTGCCACTTTATGCGGATTTAACATTTATTTTGATCATGATAGGATTCGTAGTTGGTTTAAATGTTATACTACAACGGAGTTTACTTATACACCACTTACCACCCTATACATTAGAGATTGTGAAAAAAGCCAGATTTAAAATCAGAGAAGTAAGGCAATTTATTTTTAAACGGGCGAATGTCTATCCAACCTCGACTATTTTTATTAGAATCGGATTAATTGTTGGTTATCTCCCTTTTTTTGAGTTGCGTTTTAGAAGTTATAAAATGAGTCTTACAAGTGCGAAGCTCTCAGATAAGGATGATTTACTAGGTTCGTTAATTGTAAGAAGGATTGCAGAGAAAAATCTTTTGGCTTGGGACCAAGAGAGTGAAAGCAAAAGGAAAGGGTTCACTCGAAAAAAAATCGGTGGTCTTCGATTTAAAACTATTTGTTTACCGGAGGAGATGACAGGGCGCTTGTTGCAGATGGGAAAAGCAATTAGAGAATGGGAAAAAGCTATTGAAAAAATTGCGAACATTGCCCTATCTGATCTATAGGAAGTAGAAATCATGTCTTCAGTGACTTCATTAATAGGGCGCTTTTTCAAAGGAATAAAAGCGTATTTTGGTGCGGAATTTCGGTATTATACCATAACGTTCTTCTTCTTTTTAATTTTAGTCGCAATTTTTGCACCTCTTTTCATCATATTAGATGTAAAGGCGTTAAATAATATTGAGATAGTCTATATTGTTGGTTCTTCAAGCGCCTTAGTTTATCTAATTTACATGTTTTTAACGATGAGTTCAGGAGTGCGTGAAATCTTCTTCCGAACAAAATGGAAGTATCTTTTCGGGATTCTGGTCCCTTTTGGAGGAACAGTAGGGTTAAGCTACCTTATATTTCGACTCATTGGTGTGATTCCAAACCAACTAGAAGATATTGTAAATATTGCCTTGATAGTTGCCTTTCTAATTTGGCTCGTTGTCCAATTAATTGCCTTTGGGTTGCTTAGTAAAGATATTGATTTATATTTATTAGAAAAAGTCGAAAATAATGACGTTGTGGCTAAAAGGCGTCTAATTATTTTTTCGCTACTCTTCGAAGCTGGGATAATTGCATATCTATTTTTATTGAGAAGAGGATTTACTAATGTCCAGAAACATATACTTCCATTTAATCTACCGTTTGATCTCTGGATTCTGCCAATAATAATCACAGTTCTAGCCAGTGTACTTTTAATAATCTCACTAATTAGAAAAAAATACCATTCAGCATTCTTTTCAACCAGTTTTATTCTTATTTATAGTTTATACCTACTCTATCACATTGGTTATTTAATGATTTTATATTATGTTCCCCCAGAATTATATGTTGGCCCGATTAGTGTTGTAACATTGGTATTTTTTGCAATTTCGATTGTTTACACACTTCAGGCAATTTCTGGAACAATTAAATCGAGATCTGAAAAATGGTGGCAACCTATAAGCTTCTTTCTTTTCTCAATAGTCCTTTTATATGTGACTTGGAGTATTACACTCTTGTATAATTTAGCGACTTATGGAAGAACCCCTGATATCATTTTAGAGGAGACTTTTTGGGCTATAAATCATTTTATTTCATATATCTTTGGTATTATTCTATTAATCGTAACGGTATTTGTTTTTACGAGGAAGTTGAAAATAAAAAAAGAAGTGGAGTAATTATTCGGTATTAAAAGCCCAGATAGTTTCGCGTCCCTTTTTACCATCGCGCTTCACTTTCCCGGAGAGCACGAGATCAAGAAGATATCGTCTGATAGTCTGCCGATTATATTTAAAGTACTTCCGTAGTTCAGATATGGTCAGTTTCTGTTCGTCTCGAAGGACAACGACCATTTTTTCTTTCACGGTTTTAGTTTTCTGTTTTTTAGGTTTGGTCTTGGGATAATGCCGTTGAGCAAATTGCAACAAAGCTTCATAGTTCTGTTGGGCCTTTCCCCCATCGAGAAAGAGGAGTAATAAATTCATATCTTTCGGATACGCTACTACATAGAAATTATCGAAGAAAATAGCCCGTGGTTTAATCCCATTGCCACTTTGAAACATTAGATAAAACGGAGTACAAAACTGGTTGACATCGAGTTCAAAATCTTTAGTTAAATTTTTCTCCCATTCGATTATTGGCCCTTTTAAGGTATCGAATCCAATCATAGCGATTGATTTAACGTGATCAGATTTAAATTCCATATTTTTTCACTCACCTTTTTCAGTTGCGTTTAGTAATTCCTTAATTAAAACGTAGTACAATTTTTCCTTCTCCCGTGGATTGATTGCAGTAATTCCGTAGGTTGGAACGTGCAAGACGTTCTCAACTCTCTTTGCATTGAAATGACCATCCATATCCTGTTTATTAGCGATAGCGATAATCCGCGCATTTTTTTGAGTTCTATTAACCCACTCAACAAGTTGTTTTGTTTGGAGCACATTCTGAGGAGTAGAATCTGTGACAACACAAACCAGATACGAACCATTAAGGTATTGATTCCAAAACGGTTTAAAACCTTCTTGTCCGCCGATATCCCATAATTTAACTTCGTGTTCTCCAAATTGTAAGCTTCCAAAGTCTAGCCCAATGGTTGGTTTATAGTCGAGTGGGGGAATTTGTCCCGAAAGTAGTTTTATTAATGTTGATTTCCCGACTGATGGGGCTCCTAAGAAGGATACTTTAACACTAACACCCATTCTGGTCCAACTCATTTAGTATGATATTTGAAAAAGATTATGAGATGAAAAAAACATAAACCTCCATGATATTGTGATATTTAGCACCTAACAAGGATAACATTGAGGCGAATATCCTAAATTTGTAAATGTACTATTAGTACTAGAAAATACAGAAAATTGGGGTTTTAAATGAAAAAATTAAGTAAAACGGCAATCTCGGTATTAAATCAACGATATCTAATTCAAGATGAGAAGGGAACTGTAGTTGAAACCCCTGAACAAATGTTTCGGAGGGTTGCAAGTAATATTGCTGCAGTTGATGAGACATATGGGGCAGATTCAAAGCAAGTCAAAAACCTTGAAGGAAAAATTTATAATATCATGAGTGATTTTGATTTTCTTCCTAATTCTCCCACCTTAATGAATGCAGGACGAAAATATCAACAGTTGGCGGCGTGTTTTGTACTACCTATTGAAGATTCTATTGAAAGTATTTTCGGTACATTGAAGAATGCAGCAATCATACACCAGAGCGGGGGTGGCACGGGCTTTTCCTTCTCGAATTTACGACCAAAAGGCGATCCAGTCAAATCCTCTAATGGTGTAGCGAGTGGCCCAGTCTCCTTTATGAAGATCTATGATGCTGCCGCAGAACAGATCAAACAGGGTGGTATGCGTAGAGGCGCCAATATGGGAATCCTCAGGGTTGATCACCCTGATATCATTGATTTCATAACAGTAAAGGATGATCCTACGATATTAACAAATTTTAATATTAGTGTGGCAATCACTGATGAGTTTATGGAGGCAGTAGACCAAAAAAGAACCTATTCAGTAATTAATCCACGAACAAATCAGGTTGTCCGAGAATTAGTTGCTAAAAAAATATTCGATCTTCTCGTCCTTATGGCATGGAAAAATGCAGATCCTGGGGTTATTTTCATTGATACTATTAATAAAGCGAATCCTACACCTCATGCTGGTAAAATTGAGAGTACCAATCCTTGCGGAGAAGTTCCGTTATTACCATGGAGTGCCTGTAATTTAGGGTCGATAAACGTTTCTAATTTCGTAAAAAACGGAAAAGTTGATTATAATAGACTGTCAGAAATAGTGGATCTCGCGGTTCATTTCTTAGATAATGTGATTGATGCAGGAAAATACCCTCTCGAACAAATTGATAAAGTCGTAAAACAGAACCGAAAAGTTGGTTTAGGCATTATGGGATTTGCTGATTTACTAATACAACTTAGTGTGGTCTATGGATCAAACCGTTCATTTGAAATTGCTGACGAAATAATGGAGTTCATTAATAAGCGGGCGCATCAGAAGTCAGAACAACTAGCAGAAAAGAGAGGTGTATTTCCGAATTATGAAGGAAGTATTTATGAGGGAAAAGTAAAACTTCGGAATGCAACTCTTACTAGCATCGCTCCAACAGGAACAATTAGCATCCTTGCCGGTTGCTCAAGTAGTATTGAAACAATTTTTGCCGTGGTATTTCGGCGCGAGATTTTAGATGGGCAGGTTTTTTATGATGTAAACCCTCATTTTGAAAAAATCGCGAAGGAGCGGGGATTCTATTCCACAGCTCTAATGGAAAAAATTGCCAATCAGGGAGTAGTTAGCAATCTCACTGAAATTCCGAAGGAGATTCGTGATATTTTTGCAACAGCATTAGAAGTATCACCAGAGGAACATGTAAAAATGCAGGCGACGTTTCAAAAACATGTAGATAATGCAGTATCTAAAACTGTAAATCTACCGAGTAGTGCGACACCCAAAGATATTGAACGAATATTCCTCCTAGCTCATGATCTAGGGTGTAAAGGAATTACGGTGTATAGGTATGGGTCAAAGGAGCATCAAGTGCTCTCTATCGGTAAAAAAGAGAAAAGTTCGGCTGAAACACTCAAGAATAATACTAGAAAGTGTCCTGCATGTGGTTCTGGGAATGTTGTTTTTGAGGCGCGCTGTAATTTCTGTAAAAATTGTGGTGCATCTAGTTGTTTATTATAAAATAGAGATGAATTTCGCAGTAATAACATGAGAAAGCTTTTAAAATCTTCAATAGTTTTTAACATTGAGTAAGGAAACGAGGTGATTTAAAGTGCCTAGATGCCCAGAATGTGCAGGTTTAATGAAGTTTGACAGAAATGTTCATCGGTACGTTTGTCAAAGATGTGGTCTCGCCCTAGAGAGAAGCGAATTGGACAAAATGCAGGAACAGCAACGGGATCGCATTCGAGAAGTCAAAGGCAAGGATTTTGAAGAGAGGAAACGGCGTAAGGAATATTTAGATTGGTGGCTTTCTAAAGAAAAATAAAAATAGAAAAGATTTAGTGATTCTTAAGACTTTATTTTTTGTTAACTTCTATTTTAGCTCCTTCGTTATTTACATTTGTTATAAAAACTTCTGCTTTGCACTTATTCTTCAAAAAACTCTTTGTTTTTTCTTCTAATTTCTGCGCTTTTAAGGCGCCTTTAATTAAAGCAAAGGTAACAGGTCCAAAGGAACTCATCCCAGATCCTACCGCCCCATTTTCCATAAAAAATTCAATTAAATCGGGAATAATTTTATCCTGTAATGCGATCTCAATTTTTTTGAAACCAATTTTCTGTAATTCATAGAGTCCGGAACCAAAAGGAGCAATCTGTTTTTGTTTGATCGCTGGAAGAATCTTCATCAAAATAATGTGACTAATGATTCGGACCTCATTTAATGAAATTGGGCAGTGTTGCTGGAAAATATCAACTTCTTCAGGTCCAGATGCCCCTTGTTGTATCTGTGGAATAGTAACAACAAAGTACCAATCGTCAGGAACTGGTTCCCAAGAAGTAATAGGAGCAGGTGGAGCAGTTGATGCTGAAGATGGAAGGTAAGATTCCTTTTCTTTGCCATCTCCAAAAGTATGGCCCCCGTCTACAATAAAACCCCCCCGTTCAAAAGCAGTAAGCCCAATTCTGGAGGTTCCCCCTCGAGAGGTTAATCGAGCCAGATCGTATGGCGTTTTTTCGATTTTATTTAATAAACTTAGGGCTTTACTGAGTGCCAGAGATAACTGGGTTTTGGAACCCAGTCCCACGTGGGCCGGAATTTTTGAATTTAGCTTAATATGAATTTCATCTTTGATTTTTAGTGATTGAATAATATTTTTTGTTAATTGGTCAATTTCTGCGTAAGAATAACCATAAGAACTAGTAATTTCTAGTTTGTATTCATCTGATGATTCTACTTCGATTTTAGAAGTAGGTCTATTTAGAGCAACCCCTAACCCTCCATCAATTCGTCCAATAGTCCCATTTAAGTCGATTAAACCAAAATGCAATCTGCTAGGTGTTGTAATTTTAACTTTCATACCGCGATAACTCTTCTTTTGGCTCTAAAAACAACCTTACTAATTGGACTATTTTAGTTTTGTCCTTTCATTCCTGATGGATTTGCGTCAGGAATCCATCTTTTATCAGTTCATTTGATTGAATTATCGAAAGAAGAACTGCCCCTGTAATTTCGTCACGTATAAGATCCCAAGGTTTCCCCTGATCGTTATTTATTCCAGGACACTCCGCCCAACCATTTTGGCTATAATCAATTGCAACAGATGTCTGTTCTGGATCATACTTTGATGTTTTCCACGTGAAAGGATACAATCTACAGACAATAGGTCTATAGAAATAGATTTTACAGATTGCTTTCTGCTCTATAAATTGATAAAAAGGACAAAGATTTTGCTCATTTTTCTTGAGGATAAAAACTTCGCCCTTAATTTCAAATCTATCAGAAAAAATACTCCTTATCTTATGGATTTCTTTTTTAATTAAGAAATTCTCTTTGAAGGTTTGGATTGGTATATTGAGGTGATTTGAAATTGCACTAATTTCCCGATTTGATAATATAATCTCAGAAAACTTACAGCATTTCCCACATTGAGTGCATGAAAAAGTTGAATCCTTCACTTGGGGGGAAATAAATCTTTTAAAATTTTGACTCATTAATAAAATAATATCCAGTTGGTATTGAAAAGTCTCACAGGTTCAGCTCATATGACAAAATCATCTAGACGCAAAGCTAAAATTGAGGGTCGTCCCCTCTGGACAGCGACGGATAAGCGGTGCGAGGAGTGTGAGGGGGTAATGGTCCAGACGGGGCGCTATTCATATAGTTGTACCGCCTGTGGATTGACTCAAGAGCGTTTTCCTAAAAAAGTAATTCGAAAGAGATGGTGAGATTAAGGCGGCATTTCCGACAAATGCCTTTTCCTCATTTAGAGTTCAGCGAACATTTTCTTCATCAATGCCAATATTTAATTCGAATGTGTTATCTTATACCTTTTTAGTTCAGAGGAATTATTGAAAAAGTAGTAATTTTTATTCCCATTCGATTTCATTTTAATTACAAAATTAATTAAGAGATTAAGTTAGTATACCATTTTATAATTGGATATCACATAAAATAATGAAGAGGGATAACTTTACAATGCAAAAAGATAAAATAAACGCTATAGAGCAATTAACTGCAAAACAAATAGACTATATAGTTAAATATAAACCTAGAGCAAAAGGCGCACAATCCGCACAACATTTTTTTGATATGACAATCATCAAGCCAATAGCGTTGAATGTATATCCAGAAATTTATGTGGATTTAATTAAACGATTTGAGCATGATGAAGCTGTCCGTCATTTAAATAGCATGGGACTTCGGGTCGCTAAATATTATTACAGTACATTTCCAGAAAAGCTAAGACAATCCCAAAAATTCACTGAAATCTTCTCAGGAGTAGTAAAAACCCACCTAAAATCAAAGCTAGTATTTAAGGATAAAATTAAGGAGGATAAGAAATTAAAAAGCTGTACAATTGAAATCCACGATTGTTTTTTCTGTTCCGAAATTGCCCTCTTCGAGAATCCTGAGATTCCGTATTGTACCCCAATAGCGGGTGCCTGTGAAGGTCTCTACAATATAAAATCGTTATATAACCGAAATTTGGAACCCAGACTAATTCAGGTTTTTGCCCATAAATCGGCTGAATATGACGGGGATATTTGCGAGTATAAACTGGTTGTAATTGATTAAGAACGAGGTGTTGTTATGGGTGAGTTAGGCCGGTTTAGAAAAATGTTAGGTGGGCTTGGAAAGCGCGTATACAATTGGCGCGAAACCAAAGAATCCATGAATTTCTTAAGTTTTATGTACGAAACGATCCTTGAAGAATATGCAGGAATTTTTAATGGCGATTATGAGAAAGCCATGGATACTTTAATAGAACTCGTTACCCCCATGAGCGCTGAAGTAGTTTCTAAGTTATTATTTGAGGTTAAGGTGCTTGGAGTCGAATTTAAAAGCCTTATTACAAAAGATGTCAACGATCTCCCCTACCTTGTTGAAACTACTCTGTATGCAGTGTTTGGGAGCTGGAGTAAAAAGGTATTTAAAAAACCAATCCTAATACCTGCCTCTGTATCGGATCAACATGTAAATACAATATACATCGAATTAACTCAATGTCCCTTTTGTTGTAACACAACAATTGAGCCTGAGGCGTTGGGTGCCCACAAGTACGGAAAATTACTCGCTTTAACCATTGAGCAGATGATTCAGTCCATAGAAGACTATGCTGGCAATGATTACCAGGTCGTTGCAAGAGAAACCAAATGTTTTTTAAATGATGATTTTAAAGGGGAAATCTATCTTTGGCTTTATCCTCGAGATAATCTGGAATTGATGGAAACCAATGAATATATTCGAAATATTAAATAATTCTAGTGATGAAATTAAGCTCCTATACCTTTTTTCCTAGTTTCCTCAGTTGTTTGAGTAAGTTTTTTTTCCGTTCCTGTTTATCAAGGATTATTCTAAGTTTATCCGGGTCAAGAACCTTCGATTTTTGAAGTAATTCTTCAAGTTCTCTTACATACACATGGTATTCGCTTAGCAGATTTGAAATTTCGCGTTGCATTTTTTCCTTTAATTCAACAATAGTCATTTTTCTGTGCCATTGCCGACGTTGGTAGAGGATGATTCCGATAATGATAAGCGATAGAACGCCTGCGATGATGGCACCAATAGTGAGTTGTAAAAATGATATCCAACTCCGATCAATGGTTGGATCTTCCTCCGGGGGGAGAGATTCTAATAATTCAAATTGTTGGACTTCATAGCTTGAAATAAGGGAAATATTATCCGCATAGATAATTAAAAAGTAGGTTCCGGTTTCATTAAGCCAGCTATCAAGATAGAGAGAGTTATACCAGCCATCTTGTACGCCAAAGAAGATCATATATAAAGTTTTATTGGATGGTGTAATTAAGTAAGTGAATAAGGTTAGATTTTGAGATAAATCGGTTCCATTTATCGAAGTGAGATGAATAGATATCGAAAGATGCTGGTTTATTCTTAAGGGGCTCGTTTTATTGCTGTTGATTATTAGAGTGATGTTGATTTTTTCTTTCATTAACCAATTTATTGAATTATTTAGGAGGTGAAAATTATCTAGTTTGGCTATATGGGAGTCGTTGAAGAGACTTGAATCACCAATACCTAGAATTTTACCAAAAGTGTCATTTAAAATAAAGGTAGCTTCGGTATTATATTCCAAAAAGATAGTTTGTTTTGAAGTATTTTGAAATGTAGTAAAAGAATAGAAGCCGATTTGGGTTAAGTTAGAAGAAACTTCATGGTCTTCCGGATTCGAGAAAGTTAACTCCGTACTAGTACTAGAAGAATTATAAATTTGAATCCCAAAGGGATTTAGGATAGAATTTATAGAACTTTGCTCGCACTCGGTTTCGGGTTCCACCCATAAAAATATACTCCCGCCATTCAATCCAAATTCTACCAGCGCATCAATCTCAGCTTGGGATAAGTTCGTTTCAGGGTCACAAAGTATTACAAGATCATAATTTGAGAGAAATGACATATTCTGTTGCAATGTATCTGTCGGATAAGGGAGCTCAAAGGGTAGCGAGATAACAGTATCAAGGGATATGTTAGGATAGAATTGTTTAAACAAGCCAAAATCATCCACATCATAATTATTTTGAAGACATAGGTTGAAAAATTCAAAGTATCCACTGTAGATTGTATCTAGGCGTTCATTCCATATATTAGCAAGATTTTCGATCTGAATTGTGCTTTGAAAACTGAAATTTAATGCGGGTTTATAGAATAGGACCCTCCCTGAAGGATATTGTATAGAAAAATTAACCCAAACTTCACCAATATGAAAATTATCAGCGGTTATATTCAGCTTCTGATTGTAGGACCCTACTTTGGGATCTTGAGGAATTGCAAGAGTAACTTGAAGACTTCCATAAGAGTGAAGATTTGAAGGGATTTGGTAGGAAATCCAATTTGTAGGTATATTTCCTTCAAGTATTTGGATCTTTAAATTAGTGAGTAGATGATTGGTAGTTATTGAAATATTAAAAATAGCTATGTCGCTTGGAAAATAGATAAGTTGAGGCGCGAGTGGTATTGTGGTTGGAAAAATATTATGTAATTTATGTAAATTATTTTTGATAAAGATATTTCGGATGTAAAAATTATCTAAGAAGTTTTGCTCTTCAGTAATTTCTACTGTGATATTCATAAAATAGAGAATTAACTCATTAATCATGGATCCAGTTCCCACAACCCAATAAGAGGAATAAATATCGACGTCTGTTGGATTCCAAGTGACGTTAACCCATTTGAATTCAAAAGGTTCTAAGCGCCCTAGGTTAATGTATTTTGAAAAGAAGGTTTGGGTTTGAGTGTCAGTTGAGTTAATGAGGAATGCAACAAAGGAATTATTAACCGCTACATTTCCAATATTCATAAGAAGAACATTACTTGTAAAGGATTGTCCAACAAAACCAATTCGCGATAAATTTGATGAAAGAAGTGCAAGGTTTGTCATGTTTTCGCTTGATAACTGACTTCTCATGGTTTGAATTGAATTATTGAGATCATTGAAAGAATTTCCAATTCCGATATATTGTGAGAATTGAGAAAATTCGGTATTATTTAACTTCGGAGTAATAAACCACTCCATTGCAATACTACTATCATTTCCTGAATAGATACTATTGTTTTGTAAAGTTCCAGCTTGAATTTGATTTCTAATATTTGAACTGGAGTTTATTTCATGACCGAGTGAGTTACTTCGTCCGGTGAAGCCGATATATGAAGAATTTCCATTGGCAGAATCATATACATAAATAATATCTTCACTCGTGTTGTACTGTCCTGAATCACCGCTTGATGAGGCGGATTGGTTCCAGTACAAATTAGTATTCCATACACTAAATAGAGTAATATTATGAATAGGAGCGGATTCTAAATTAATTAAAGTTAGGTTAACACGGAAACCATTAGTTGATGACGAACCTTCTAGTGTGAAAACGTAGATTAGGGAATAATCAGTAATAACCGATTGGATAATTGAGAAATCTGAAGTTAGATTATGTAATTCACGCAAAACATGCATGTCGGACAGCCATTTAATTTGATTATTATATTTTACTGCTAACTGACCCTGAATCATATGAGTAAGGGTAGAATTTTGATAAGAATCGAGCATTAAAAGCAGAGTTCCATAGTGGGTAACGAAGAGCGTCGTGTCCCGTGTAGAATTGTGACTTAGGGCGGCCCAAGGGGAGAATAAATTGGGAGTATATATTCTTGATTCTATTAAGGTATCATTCAGATTATTTTGAACCAGATATGCATGAGCCGCCGTAAAATTTACTAAACCGGCACCTTGGACATTATGTCCAACCCCTAGAATAGGTGTTGCCGTTTGTTTAAGTATAATTTTTATTTCTTCAGCTGTTAAAAACTTTGAATGCTGTACCAGGGTTGCAATAACACCGGTTACATTAGCGGCGGCGGCACTGGTACTATTAACAACTGTATAATGATTTGAGATATTTTGCCCGTAGTTCAAATCTGGTTGGAGAATACTAGTGAGATTAATTGAGAGCGAACCTTGGAGTAGCTTTGTGAGATTAAGAATTGGGCGACAGGATGTTATATTTACGCCTGATGCTACTATATCAGGTTTCGTATGGAATGATAATGTGGGACCTCTCCCACTAAATGAAGCAACTTCGTGTGTGAAATCATTATAGGCCCCCACAGTAATCGCGCCCTGTGACATTCCGGGCGCACCAACACTTGAGTATGCGGGACCATCATCACCCACAGCAGTAACAACAATCATTCCGCGCTTGATAGCGGCATCAATTGCTAGATTAACAGGATCCCCTGGATATCCGGGCATCGAAAAACACATTGCTATAATATCAGCTCCATGTATAATTGCATATTCAATTCCCGATATAATCCATGACCATAGACCTATCCCTAAGTTATTTAGAACTTTTATATTAAGTATATCAACACCGGGAGCAACTCCTTTGAAAGAGTCATTAACTACCCCATCACCTGTAATTATTCCAGCGCAAAAGGTGCCATGACCATGTAGATCCATTGGAAAGGGATCACCATCAACCAGGGAAACTCCGCCAAAGGCAAGAATTGAATTCTCCAAGTCGTCATGGGTAATATCAACGCCAGTATCGAGTAGTGCTACGATCACGTTTGTTCCATTATATATTTGACTATAATTATTAGAATTCTTACTATTAAGAGGTACATTTTCAGACGGACTGTCTATTTCAGCAATGTTTCCGGTTTCTTGTTTCTGATTAAATAGTTTTGAAATCGCAAATCGTTGATCGAGCCATATTCGTTTTACTTCTGAGAAATTGGCAATTTGTTCAATTAACATGGCGGGGGAATCGAAAACTGCAGCAGGAATGAGTTGCCATTGCTGAATGAGTTGGATTTGTAAAGAGAGAGAATTGATTTTAATTATACCTTCTCTCACTGAATTTTTATTATCAAATACGACAATGATGCGGATTGATTCTATATCGATATTTTCTGAGAAGCTCAGATAAACTTGGAGATTGGATCCCAATTTATTTGAGAGATTTGAGTCCGAAAATTGAGGAGTATGTGAAATATTGGTAGAATTTGAAATAACTCCCGTGATCTCTACTAATAAGAACGCAGCTATTAGAAATATGCATAGTAAGAGGAATTTTTTCTTTTTAAGCGCCATCTTATATAAGATTAAATATCACTAAATTAAAAAAATTCGGTTAAATTCAAGCTTTGAATAGTATTGTTATCTCAGTAGTTGCACTTGTTGTGAAATTAAGTGTGATATGGAGAGTTTTAGTTGAGGAATTATATTCCCAATTTAGGCTAACTGAATCATTTTTTGCTTTGACATCTTGAGGAGCAACAGTGGAGTAGATCAGTAAGCGTAAGGAGGAGTTTGGCGAATATTGTACAAAAAAGACTAGATTTTTTGATTCCATTTGGACGTTTGGAATTAATTTGTTCGCACATGTAACAAATTTATCAGGGGAACCGATAAGAGTAAGGCCTTCTTTTAAAAATGGGGCGAATATCAGATAGGTGTATTCCATATTTTTGAGTGTTACGTCGATTTTATCGTCAGGTCCAATTTCCGTTATTGCTTCAGTTTTAAAATCGTAGAGTACCCCCTTTTCTGGATATCCCAGTTCTCGTAAGGTAACATTATGGTCTTTAACACGGCGAGGCCAAAGGTTCACGATAAAAATATACCGCCAAAATAGAGCGCCTCTCTGAGACCAAGTATCCATAATATAGGGTTTCTGATTAATCTTGAACATTAAATCATTGACAGTGATTGGGCGATCGGGTTTGAGTAAGAGCCCCTCCTCGGTACAAGTTTTCATTAAGAGTTCCTTATCAACTCGATTTGCCCGATCAGCTGGACATATGACACCTCCACCCAAATTGCTCAGCAATGTCATTTGCACAGGATATTTCTCGCGATAGAGCCCTTTATAGAGAGGTGTGGTTGTAGTTAGATATGAATCGAGGGAAGGCCAGATCCCCACGCCCCAGGCGAATATATTAGTTTGACTGAATTGGGGGTAGAAGAATTGTTTTGTGGCTCGGGCATGGTAATCTCCAGTAACCCGAGCGTTGGTTATAGCAGGAAGTTTTATGGCATATAAAAAGGCACCTGAGGGGGCCATGCAATACTGAATTGTCATTTGATTTTTATGCGCAGCTTCTGCCATCCAAGTTAACCAATCCTCTGCGGCATTAACTTCTTCCCGGAGGAATGGAATCCGTTTAAAAGTAGTTATTAGCCAGTCTTGCTCATATAAAATAATTCCTTTTTCCGCGGATTGCTTCATCAAATCATCCCAGAATTGTACTTCTATTGGAAGTGAAGCAGTTTCACCTAATGCGGTCTTATATTTGTCAATGTAAGGTGATTTCGTAGAAAACCAGCGTGCATGGCATGCGAACGGTACATTTATCTTTTGGTGAAGTGCCTCTAAACCTTCTGGAAATTCCTCAGAGATTTCTTCCCATACGATAGTTCCACCAAAGGCACCCCCCCCTATTAATCGCCCAAGCCAACTGAACGGAGGGATTTTCCAAAAAGTTTTCATATCCTTTTGGTACCACCAGGAATCGAGTTGGTAATACTTGAAAGGAATACCAAGCTCTTTGAAGATTTTGGAGGCATATTCAATTGTAGATGCATAATTCATACCTTTTTCTTTCCGATAATAATAATAAGCACCATTATCGGTCCAGAATCCAATGTTAGCGACAACAGGATCAGCATAAGGATCTCGTGGAGTTGTGTTATAATATTTGTAGAGAAGGGCACACCATTCAACCACGGCTTTGTTAACTCCTTTTGTGAAAAATAACAAAGAAGAATGTTCATAAGCTTCAGGGATGTTTTGAATTTCGCCTTCAAAACCATGATAAATAGCTTCGGTCTTCTTAGTATAAGCAATCATAAAATGTTCCATTGGACCAAATGCAGCTGCATTCAACTCATTGTCATAAAATACGATTGGTCCTTGAGTACCCCTTTTAGGAATGTGGTTGGTTGGAGGAGAGAAAACAATATCCCGATAAGCAAGCACTCTCTTGTTAGGCCCTTCAAGTGAAAAGCAGGGAAATCGGAAAAAAGGAATTTTGAAATCTTGGGTGGAAACATCCTTTAATCCGTTTGGAAATACAATTTTAAATTTGACAATAGGTTGATCTGGGTAGGATTTTATTATTGTATGAATTGATTCTGACGTATTTTCTAGCTCCCATTTCATTAGGGTGCTTTTAAACACACCTAAAGGGTCAGAACCGTCTGATTTTTCAATTAATAGAAGCTTTAGAGCGTTTTCACCCTGTAGTGGATGAGCACTAAACCATTCATTCTTATGATTAAGCTGCACAGTTCCATTTGAGAATCGTCGACCTTCTCCAAATCTGATTTCATATTTGCCAGTTTCATCAATTATGACCTCAGGGATCGATGCCTGAATTTGATTGGGTTTTGGTTGGGCAGTTTGATCTAAATTACTGGGTTTGTAGGCGGCATTACCAGCTCCTAGCACTTCAGGAGCGAATTTCCATAGAAGAGGCATAATAAGATAAAGGATAAATATAATGATTATTACGATTATCACTACTATTATTGGAATCCAGAAACTCATGACCAATCCACCACATAATTTTGAATTCTACTGATAACTTTAGTCTTTGAAAATAAACTTACAGATATTTAATTGTTATATTTCTAAAATAGAGCCCAGATAATAGCTAGAGCCAAAATAATCATGGCAAAAAAGACTATGAGAAGATCCTTAAGAGCAGTCCGAGCCCTCAATTTTTCCATACGCTTGCTTTGCACAGGGGATTTAACGCCTGCGAGAAAAAATGTGATTGTGCATGTAAAATTTATACAGAGTAAGTTGATTAGAAGAATCCATAGCGCGCCAATTGCACCACCGACTTCACCTAATGCCAATAAAACACCAACATTGGCAGCTGGAGGCATTAGTGAAGCGGCTACAGCCACACCGACTAAAGCAGTTGCTACTCCACTTACAAAACAAAGCCCTGCGGCGATACCAGAAGCAATGCCCAATCCAAAATCAGCCAGAGTTGCTTTTGTGCGAAGGATAATCTCTGCAGGAAGGAAGGGTTCTTCTGTCAAAGATCCTTGAAGCTGCTCAGTCTGTGCAAATAAGAAACCAAGAAGTACTCCAATCAGAATTGCTAATGTTAAACCAATAAATTCAGTGAGTAAACTACGTTTCAGAATTTTTCTATTACTAGTAACAGTGCCCAGAGAAGTACCTACTATGGGACCTAATAAAGGTGCAATTACCATAGAACCAATTATTACAGCAACGTTATCATGAATAAGACCTAAGGCAGCGACGACTGCAGATACAACTATAAAAATTAAATACAAGGAATCGGGGTGAGTTGTTGGTTCGATTATCTGATGTAATTCTTCATAGGATAATGATTGAACTTTAGGTTTTTTCTCAATTTTACTTGGACGGTCTGGAATAAGTCCGAGTATTGGTAAAAGATTTATCCGACCGTAAGCTGTGCTTATCCCAATTCGCTTTAGATCTTCAATAGCCGTCTTAGACCCACTTATGTCTGTAAATAAGATTAAGAGAGCTTCAGTTTCCCCTTCAATGATGGTAAATTCGTAAAATAATTTGTTTAATGTTTCACTGGTCTCAGCAATTTTGTCCTTGGGGATGATTATCTCAATTTTTCGCATTATTTAACCTACTACGTTTTAAATCTTCTTTTTAACCAGGCGGCTGAAAAACCGACTTACTGTACTTGCCTTACTCGGTTTTACAGTTTCCTTTAATGGAAAAAGATTAAATAAATAAGTGGCTAATTCAAAGGATTCGGTTTTATTTTTTATTGCTAAATTACCTATATTAACCTGAAACCCTAATTTTATTATTGCATCTTTGAATTCTTTTTGAGATTCATCAATGATGATAGTATCTGCTAAATTTTCGACTGTTTTGGCAAATTCTAAGGCATTGAGATCAAGGTAACCGAGTCTATTGAGGACGAGACTCTCTTTCTCAGAAAGAAAATTTGACCCTGTAAATGGGCAGATCGCGAAGATCGGACAGGGAACGTCTTCAAGTATTTTCCTTACGCCGGGAACTTGAAGCATCGCATGAAAAGCTACCAAATCACTTGGTAATAATAAAATATATTCAGAATTACTTGCAATCTCCCTCAAATTCTCATTTGGTTTCTTTTCTTCATACCCATTAAAAGATACTTCTTGAAATTTAAAGTCAGAATTATCTGTTCGAAGGAATTTGAGATAGTCCATGATTTTGGTTCCTAGTTTTAAGTATACGGGTAAAATATCGTCAGAAATTGGGGTAAGTTGGGCATCTATAGAGAAATCAGTTCGCAATTTTTCGATTAAATCTGAGATCTTCTTTCCTTTTGATAACATGTCTGTTAAATAGATAGAAAGAGCTATATCTAAATCTGTAAATTGGAGTCGAGTTTTTCTATACTCGAATTTTTTAAGATATTTATGCACGCGATAGGTATTTAGGTATTCAACACGCATTAATGAATGCAATAAGGCACGTAAACATAAATTCATATGAGTACCTGAAATATTAAGGATATTACTCGTATCAAATACAAAACCTATTTTATTTTGGGGTAAATAGGTTATCAAACTATGCAAAACGTTTGATATTCGGGTGCCGGAATAAAAAATGAGTAACATACCTATTTCCTAAATTCTTGCTTATAAATACGTTAATTGTGCCCGATCTGCGTTATTATAAGGATTATGTCTCCTTTTCGCCTTCAATGGTTGTATTAATGTTTCTCCTCTTAATTATGTTAGCGTGTTTAAAAAGTTTCTTTTTCCTTTAAAAAGGAGTTTTTTCAAAAAGTCGAAATTTCGATAGATTTAAGTGGATTTACTGAATTTTTAGTAGTTATGGAATATTGCGACGAATGCGGCTCAATAGTATATCCAGTGAAACAAGGGGGGGACCGAGTTCTGAAATGCAGGCGTTGTGGCTTTTCTAAAGAGATGGGAGCGAAGGTGGATCCGAATTCATTTAAAATTTCAACAGTAATCCAACATAGCGAAAAGGATAAAATTGAGATTGTGAAAATGGGTGAAGATCTAAAAACAATGCCAAAAACTCGTGCAGAATGTCCAAAATGTGGACATAAAGAAGCAGCATATTGGCAATTGCAGACACGCTCGGCGGATGAAGGGATGACAACCTTCTATAGATGTCTTAAATGCAAATATACCTGGCGAGCATATTAATTTAATAAGGAATTATTTAAATATTTCAGTTTATCAGATCATTGTAACGTCTATAAGTTTTCTGGGGAAAAAGCATGTTTGTTGATGAATTAAAGGCTATCAAAAAGTTTTCTAATATTAGAGAAATATTAATTGATAAACATTTAGCCAAATTGGGAGACCCCTTTGTTAATTTCATATATTCATTAGCTAAGTCATGTGCTTTAGGGAAATTTGACAGTTTAAAAGTTCCAGATAAGGTTTTAGCCCAAGCGTTGCGTGATGCTGATATGCGAACACTCATTTCAAAAAAGGCAAGTAGTCATGATTTAGGAGATGCTGTAGAAGCGCTCCTTGTTCATGAATGGCTTTTTCAAAAAATGTCAATTCAAGAATTGGTAGAAATTTTAACTGCCCATTTAAAAGTAGGGGATTTTTCCGATAGGAAAAAGGAAATGCGGAGTGCCGTTCAAGCTTTTACGGCTGTATTAGTCGCGGTTCGTCAAGGGTTTAAATAAAAAGTAAGATTTTTAGGTTTCTGACAGAGCTACCTCAAAGGTACTCTCGAACTCATCAATTTTACCTTCGAGCCTTTTCAGTGCTTCCCTTAATGCTTCTAAAGGCGTGGTTTCTTTTTTGGTTTTTACGTAAAATCGTACTTCCTTAATCAGTGGGTGTTTTACCATGTAACCTGCATGAATTACAGATGGATCGTTAAAAAGTTCTTTACGAAGTGCAGACATCAAGGTATGACCCTCCCCTTTCAGTCTTATTTCTAACTCATCTTCTTTATTTATTACAATTTCTGCATCCATTTTCATTAACCAAGTAATTTTTTTTAAGCGAACCTCGAAGAAAAAATCAAATTCTACATTAAAAAGATTTCCTACCAAAAATTCAAAAAAGTTGGTTACTTTATTAAAATTATATCATGAGGACGAAACTGGAGCCCAGTCCATTGGCAAAGACAAGGAAAAAAGAGTTATCATTCTATATTAAGGATGTAGAGGAGAGATCTCAATTTTTTGAAATATTACGGAAGAAAATTACGATGGTAAATATCCATCTCATGGCAAAACACGATAAGGTACGGATTATTCTCACAGGCCCACACGAAAGTCTAAAATATGCTATTCAATTAATTAAACGAATTAGATCTTCATTAACAAATTAAAGAACTACTTTATAGTTTGTATTTTCCATAGTCATTGGCTACTTTTCGTCGTTCAATATTTCGACAGACAGGGCATTGGAGACGGCGCCCTTCTAGTTTTAAGACCTCACCACATTCGGAGCAAACGGCTAATATCACCCCAAAATTAGGGGCAGCAGTATTAATATGAAAAGGAATTACTTCATCGTTTATGACAACCGCACGAACAACATCCCCAGTCTTAAAGGCATCGGAGAGACTGTCGAGGTATGATTTGGATACTTGGGAGATATGAATCATACCTTCAAAATCAGTGGTAGGGTAAAACCCATGCTTATTTGTAATGTTTGCAATTGCCATTTGTTTTCGAACCATGACAATTTTTCCGACAACGACATCTCCTTCCTTAGGTAATGAAGGTTTATGTTCTTTTGGAACTATGTAAACCTTTTTTTCTCTCTGATCAACTTGTAATCTACCTGTTATCGCTGCATAAATAATACCATCTTTTTCATAAGTGCCAGGACCGGATAAATACATTTCTATTACGCCTATTTTTTGTCCTGGAATGACAATATCACCGGTTTTAATTTCAACTTCGCTTTCTGCCAATTTTATCATCAGCTTCTTATTTTCGCTTTCTATCAAATGTAAGGTTCTAATGATTATTAATCTTTATTTTATCTTGACGAAATGATCCTGTAAAGATCTATTTCGACGAGATATTGTTCCTTCCTATGAAATTCAAAGAGATGAGGTATTGAAATCTGAATTGGGATAATCGCATCAACAACTGCATTCAAATTTTGGATGAAATTTCGTAAAAACCGTTGATTTTTCTCCCCAGATTTATGAATGGAATAAACAATGGTGGCATTTTGAATTGCTTGTTTTAAAAAAACTCTATCAAGTCCTCGTTTATGTTGCACGCCAAAGGGAGGATTTTGAATAATAACATCAACGGATTTTAAAAAATCATTGACATCCATTTTCAACCACTCAATTTTATCAGTTAAATCAAGTTTGTTAGCATTTCTTGTTGCAACTTCTAATTGTTTTTGGTCAATATCAACACCAATCACTTTTTTAGCGCTGAGTAGGGCAGCGCCTATCGCCAAAATTCCGGTACCACAACCCAGATCTCCAATTATTTTGTCTAGAATATCGTTGTAGGTATTTGCAATAACGGAGAGAATAATCGAGGCACCCCTCGGAGTTATTGGGTATTGTTCTAATTCAGGTTGAGGATCCACAAAAGTTTCAACCTGTTGTAATAAAATTTCGAGCTTTTTTCGTGAGATTAATTTCCTTTGAGAGGGCATACCCAATTTCTCTTCAAAATCCAGTTTAAAAAATTGTTCTTATTTGTTTTTACACTTACAAACATCATACTCATGAATTTTTTTCTCCCCATCCCAAAAAGAAATTATTGTAATAGGTTTTTTACAGTTATTACATATTTTTGGCTTTCCAGATGCTTTCATTTTGAGTTCCAGTAGGATTTTTTTTTAAAAAAATGATTAGGAATTTAATTAATAGGTCAATATTGATTAAATACTCATGTTAATCAATTTACCATTATCTACCTTGGTTCCTGCATAGACAGAATTAGCTCCCAATTCTTCTTCAATTCTGAGGAGTTGATTATATTTACATGTCCGCTCGCTTCTAGCAGAAGCTCCGGTTTTAATTAAACCTCCATTCAAACCAACAGCTAAATCAGCAATAAAAGTATCTTCGGTTTCCCCACTTCGGTGACTTACAATTACTTTGTAGGCTCGAAAATTTGCTAATTTTGCAGTAGAAATGGCTTCGGATAGGGACCCACATTGATTAACTTTAAGTAAAATACTATTAGCTGCTTTTTTATCGATACCTAATTGAAGTCTTTTCTCCTGCGAAACAAATAGATCATCCCCTACAATCATAACGTCAGACCCAATGATATCCGTTAATTCCGCAGTGTTTTCAAAATCGTTTTCTTCAAATGGGTCTTCAATGGATGCTATTGGATATGATTTAACAAGATTTTGATAGTAACTAATTAATTGTCCTGGATTTAATTGCTTTCCGTCAATTTGGTAGCTGTTGTTCGTATAAAATTCGTTTGCGGCTGCATCAATTGCAAAAACAACATCAGTTTTTGGAGTGTAATTTGCATTTTCAATGGCAGATATAAGAATATCAAAAGCTTCTTGGCTGGTTTTCAGATTTGGAGCAAAACCACCCTCATCACCAACATTGATAGCCGTTTTTCCATATTTTTCCTTTAGAATTTCCTTTAATGATTGATAGATTTCACTGGTTGCTTGAATTGCTCTGCTAAATGATTTAAAGTTAATAGGTAATATCATAAATTCTTGAATAGCAAGGTCATTTCCCGCATGTTTCCCCCCATTAATAATATTAGCCATTGGGATAGGAAGTACGTAACTATTCGGTGCTATCTTATGGGAAAGCTCAAATAGATATTGATAGAGAGGAATCTTTTTAGCTAACGCCGCTAATTTAGCGACAGC
>JAEOSY010000395.1 GCA_016840125.1 Candidatus Helarchaeota archaeon
ACTAAAACCACCATAATAATTATTACCCATGAACAAGACATCGCTAGCTATGCTCAAAAACAAATTGAGCTTGAAGATGGAGTAATAAAAAACTGAATCTACATCTCCAATAAATTCAAGGATACCACATATCTGCCTTAAATCGGGTCACCACTGAAAAGGCTCCACAGATTTCAATCACATTTACAATATAAACGGCTTTTGAAACATTCAGGAAACCAAAGTGCATTGGGTGGGATCCCCTCACCCAAGTTTACCAATAGAATATTATTTCGATAACTTTGAAAGACAATTGAATTAGAGAAACATTTGGCCATTCGGTAATGTCTCATGTTCGAACAGATGGAATTGCAATAATCTCTTTTATTTTCATTTCGAATAGTCGCTTAGAATTAGCAGGGGCAATAACTAGGCTCGTGTCAGCCCCTTTACTGCTTCCAGCGATAGCAATAATATCTTTAGTACCAGAAATTAATCCAGCATCAGCCGCCATCGCCGTCATTTCTGCAGCCACCTTCACGCCCTCACTGAGTATTCTCAAGGTTTGAGCAATTATTATACCCGGATAAGATGTGGTAAAGCGATCTTTGATTGCCCGTTCAACCCCTGCAAATACGTGGGGACAAGTGAGTACTTTCCCACCCTTTTCCTCAATTTCTCTTCGATTCTGGTCTATCATCTCAGGAATTCCAGGTTCTTTCCAACCCATCGCATGGGAGACCACCACAAGATTCATGTCTCTAAAAACATTCGCGGCTTTGATCCCAGTATACCCACGCGTCGAAGCCACTAACACATCACTTATGCCCAACTCTCTTGCTCTTTTCAGCGATAAGGCTAATGTTTCATCTGTATTCTGGGGTCCCCCTTCATCAAAATAAACAATAGATTTTTTCGTTGAAACCATAAAACCAAACTCCAAAGGGATTAATCGTTACACGGTTAATAAAGTAATTGACCCTTGGACGACAAATTAAAGAACGATTTGAACCCCACAGCTTGCTGAAACTACCGCCCGATCACCCCAACGGTAAATCAATTGAAAGACGGCACGTTTCCCTTCACCCAATTTGCTCCTGTAACAGAAGACCTAAAATACTTCTCAAAGAGAATATTGAATAAAAAGGGGAATTTAATCTGGTAGAATTAATCTGGCATGGACATGCCTGTTTTGAGTTGAGGGGAAAAGAGGCGATTGTAGTTTTTGATCCCTTTAAAGGGCTTGGTATTCCTGAACCGAAGGCTAGTGCGGATGTGGTACTATGTTCTCACAGCCATAGAGACCACAATAATGCAGGCCCGGTTCTGAAGAAGGGAGGAACCGTCTTGGAGGGATTTACAGGGTCTAAAGTTATTGCAGGCATCTTCGTAAAAGGTATTACAACTTTTCATGATGCCGTTAACGGTGGCCAACGAGGGAAAAATATCGTGTATGTAGTTCACCTTGATGGTCTCAAGTTCTGCCATTTAGGCGATTTGGGTCATAATTTAATTAGCAAAAATGTGGAAGAAATTGGGGAGATTAATGTGCTTTTAACGCCGGTTGGTGGAGGACCAACTATAGGACCAGATATCGCATCATCTATTGTTGAGAGATTGGATCCTCAAATTGTGGTACCGATGCATTACAACGCAGATATTCCTGGACAGAGTGAATGGTTGAGCTCTGGACTTCATAAGGTGGACGACTTTTTAGCGAGCAGCGAAGGAAACCTGGAGAGACTAGATAGTCGATCTTTTAAAATCACAAGAGAAGACCAACCTAAAAAACGAAAGATAACAATTCTCACCTTTACTTAGACGTCTCATAGTGATTTGCCAACAATGTATAAATTTTCTTTTTTGTGAATACTTTGGATTCACAAACACCTTCATGTTCGCTTCACAGGAGAACTCTATCACTCCACCAACGGATAAATCCCAAAAGTCATGCGATCAGCCAAACAAACACTTCGCTTCTTGGACTAACACTTTTTCAAAACTGTTTTTAATTCTTTAAAAATTTTAGCCAGTTTTTTTGCACTAGTAAGCACAACACTTCAAACCTGACCACAACTATTGACCTTTTTATTAGTTTCTAAATTCCTTATTTGAAGCATTAGCATACCCTTTATATTTCATGAAATATTGTCGAGGAATCTCTTTCAAAAGATTCATGTTTCGAACAAATGGCAAAGCAACGATACACTTTGGGTAAGTTAGAAACCAACTTGCCAATATTCTTTTTTTTGTTATTCTGTTTATCGTTGCCATACCAGAACCCTCCAAATATTGTGTACGATATTCCGGAAGATCGCTATGAAGATGCAGAACGATAATATTCGAAGCGTATTTTACGCGCCATCCTTTGCCTTCACAATATCTTTTGATGTATGTGTCTTCTTGTCGTCTGATTGCGGGTATTTTGATGCCCTCGACCGCAAGTTTCCTCATTAAAGTAGCTCCTGTGTATCCTCTGCATTCTGCAATATCGTGTAGTCCAAGAGAACGTCGCAACTTCCCAATAACTGTCTCATATTTAAGAAGATAATTATCCCCTGGAATTATTGCGTGGGCAAAAACCATTCCAACCGAGGGATCTGCATATTTCCATAGATTTTCATGAAATCCATGCGGCAACAGGTTATCATCGTCAATAAAATAAAACCACTTCGTTTTTACCTTTTGAATCCCTAATTCTCGAGCCTTGCCAAGACTTCCCCCTCCAGCACAGATAATTGCTCCAAACTCTTTTGCTACCTCAGTAGTGGTATCTTTTGAATTATCATCAATCACTAGCAACCTATTTACCGGAATATGCCAAAAAATTCTCTGCAA
>JAEOSY010000396.1 GCA_016840125.1 Candidatus Helarchaeota archaeon
CAAACTCCAGGATTGGAATGGCTCTATTTACTCATTCCATGTCAGATACTGGGATTAGTATTCCTTGAAATGAGATATCGGCGAAAGCATGAAAGATTGGAGGTGGTTGAGCGTGTTTAACAGATCCTCTCTTGGTGAAGTTGACGAATTCATGGGTGCGGTATTGCGCGGAACCTTGGCTCTCGGAATTCACATTATTTTTATATCTACTATTTTTATGTTAGCTGGGAATATTCTCGACGATTTTGGCCACGGATCCTTATATTATTTAACTGTGTTAAATGGGTGTCTATGGGGTCTCTATTTTTTTTTAGATCGTGGAAAAAAACAAGCCATCCCAGAGAATCAGCTCAATGATACTATTGAAAAAACCTATAGCGAGTTGAAATTCCTAACCATTTCGGTAGTCTTAATCAATGTAACATTTATCTTTTTATCCTTTCTGCCTCTTCTCGTCATCGAGTTTGATGTAGTGAATTTCAGCTGGCCCCTGTCTGAGATCGGGAACTGGTTCTATCTATTTGAGGGGATCTTTCTTTGTGGGTTGTCCTATATCATCCATTCCCGAAGAAGGACTTTACGGATTGAACACACCCCGTGCCCCACCTGCTCGCATCCACTGAAATATATCCGTGAAGATCAAAAGTACTATTGTGAGAATTGTAGAAAATATTTTAAACGGAAAAATAAGAGGAAGAATGAGGGGATGAATGAAAAAGAAGAAGAGGTGAATGAATGAGTTCTCAAAGGAAAGAAAAGAAACCCCCCATTTCATATTTGAGATTTAATATTTTGTGGTTGATTTCTGCCGTGATATGTTCTTACCTCTTCGGGTTCCTAATTGCTGATTTCGCGTTGAAAATGGTGGTCGTGTTCGCCATCTTTTTACCCATTTATGTAGTTTTTCGGTTCAAATACTACCAGTGGCCCTCCATGAGATGGGGGCTTCCTCACAGAGAGGGATCACACTGCCCGCATCATCCCGCGGAGAGTACCGTCAACCATTGCAGCACGTGCCGCATTCCGATTTGTGAGCGATGTCAGTTATTCAAGGCAGAAATGCGGGAAGTGTATCAACATAACTTCCGGCTGAACCAGAATTTATTCGATCAGGTTACTTGTATGGATTGCATTTTCAAGAAACTCAACACTGCCTATAGGATTCTGTTAATCTCCAGCCCAGTCGCTTGCATTGTCGGTGTGGGCTTCGCCTTAGTGGGTTTATATGTCGAAATTTTCCCTACCGATTTATTCCTCATTGGTGGCATGCTCATCTTTATTTTAGGAGGTGTCCTATTCATTCTCACGTATCTGTTTTCGAATGAGAGTCACAAATTAAGAGCGAAATTTCAAGATAGGGATTAGTTTTGAACAAGATTAAGAAGATTGGACTTTTCATAGGGTTAATTATTCTCTCAGTTTTAGCTTTTGTTCTAATAAATGTTTTATATCCTCTGAAGGGTCTCGTTGGAACTATAAGGAATTGTGTTTTCTTCTTTTATGTGAGTATAGAAGCAATTGGAGTGATCTATATCTATCATGAGTTGAAAGAGAACGAAATCTTCTACGAGAAAGCCAAAATAAATCAAAATTTAGTAGGCGCTGAACTTCTTATAATTATCTCACTTGGCTTTGAATTCAGTCTGTGGAGATTGTTCATTCTCGAATATCTGGTTATTCAATTTATAATCTACATTGGAATAATATTCATCTTATTTGTACTAATGCGATTTACGAAAGTGTTTAATAAAATTCGACAACTGACTTCACAATTTTATGTTTTTGAATACAAGAAGTCATGGGGGTTTAAAATTGACCTGCATGAAGACGCAACTCCTGTTTTCTTTTCTATATTTCTGCTCCTATTATTGGGATCTGGGTTCTTATCCCCCGAGCTTTTTTCTTTCGAGGGATTTTTCTATTTAATTCTTATAGAAATCATTATACTCCCTTTCCAGATCCATTGGTTAACGATGACCACGCGTTTTGAGCTTGATCAGCCCGCGAACGAATTGCGTATTATCAAGACATCTTGGATTCGCAGGCTACTCTTCCGAACCCACCAATGGGATTTTAAGTATAGTGAAATTGAAAAAATAGATTACAAAGACATTAAGATCTCAATTCACCTCAATGGAGAAATTAGTAAATCTATTCAATTCCCTCACACGAAACTGAGTAAGGAAAATAGATATCTGCTCAAGAAGAAGCTGGACGAAATTAGTAATTTGATTAAAAAATAACTAAAATCAATATATAAAATATATGTTGATTGAGGGGACAGGATGAAAAGACATATTAAAATTTGGTTTAATAAAAATCAGCAATAGATGGGGTCCAGATGGGACGATCTGATGGTGCTAGGGCACGGACCTTCCGTATTATTTAAGGGGGAGGCGGAAGAATGTCTACGAATGGGAACAAATTTGAGAAAAGCAAGGCAAAAACCGCGACTGCAATGCCTATCACGGAAGTTATCAGCCCGATCCGCCCATGAAGGGATTTATTGGTTTGTACCTCACGACGAGAATAAATAATACCTGCAATCCCTATACCAATCGAGAAGTAGTTGAAGTAACCAAGTATAGGAAATCCTCTGTAATAAATTTCCGGTATCAACATCATTAATACCCGGATTCCGGACAAAACCGCTAATGCAAGGGAGCTACAGCCCAATATCAATCCAACCAGAGATCTATTATTAAATTCCCGTCCCATAATATTCAAATTGGAAATATTTCCTTATAAAATTTCTGACTAATAAAAAATTGAAGATAATTGACCTCATATTATCTAAACTCCAGCATCCCTTTTTTCCTATTCCTTTTCAGATTTTTGAGATTCATATCTAGCAAAGGTGATGAAAGAGAAGGTATGTGAACGATGAATATCATTTATATTCGAATTTGTGAGAAATACGGTAAAAGATTTTATTTTATGTTATAATTTATTAAATGAAAGGAACTTCATTAACAAAGAGATATAAAAGAGTAGAGCTAATTGACATGGAAGGTGGTCTTACTGATGGAAAGGTTAGTTTCTGCCATCTCAAATACTCTATTTACCAACTAATCGATAGATTCTATGATTTCTTCCGAATCGTTCTTTTTAATAACCATTCATTTTTCGGTTAGTCATTAAAGTATTTATATTCTTGATAGATTATAATTAATATAACTCCCTTAGTGGAGGGTTGGGATAAGAATGGTTTTAGAATTGAAATATAAGAAGCCTTCAGGTTTCCAAGAAACTATAGGGGTACTCCTTGAACCTGAGCTGACGAAGCCCCAGTTGTATTTCCAAGCTGAATTAGTGGACTCACCTCTCATAGCCGAGGTGTTTTATCGCTTACACCGCGTTGCTGCACTACGAGTTGGCCGGCGTCCAATGACGGAGGGGCGTGAAGGGCAACATTATACAGGACGTTGGCGGTGGTACTACGACCCACTCATCACGGTCGCTGATGGCTACGTGGAGTTCGAGACTTTTAGCTTAGATATGGGCACTTATGCAAAAGCGCGGTTTGAAGAAGAAGCTTTCAAGAATATTGAACATTGGGAGCCAGGTGTCACGAATGTGGACTTTTCTGATGCATTTATCAAAAAGATTCGCGGCGCTCGTAATGCTCTCCAGAACATCACGGTTGATCCTGAAGGATTAGAGGTTGCTTCTGACGGAGAAGAAATTCTCGAGAAGAAAATTCCCCTCCCAGAGAGTTGGGAGGAGGGGTTCCAGAACCTCCGGCAAATCTTAAAACATAATAGAACGGAAAAAGCACTCACCCAAAAAGCTTTCGAGAGTGCAATCAGTAATGTCCCCTTTCCAAAAACATTCCTAAAAGGATATGTTAAAGGAGAAAAAAAAGGATGGACGCTCGAGGGTGGATATATAGCCATCGAGTTACCTTTAAGGAAAAGTCGGGGATATGTTCAAATTGTAACAACATCCTCAACATTAGATCGGTTTGATGGACGCAAAAACATCAATTACCAACAGATTCAGGCAGATAAGGATTTGCGAAGCGTTAAAGCTTATTTTCTGCGCGTTGAAAAAATGGACAAAAACCACTGGCGGGTTGTCGGGGATACTATTCCTCACTTTATCACCCGGACTCGAAATAGGCTTCGATGTGATTGTCCGGATCACCGAGATTGGGGGCAACGATGCAAGCATGTTCGAGCAGTCGAGCTACCAGAAGTGACTATCATCCAAGTTGCGGATGGATTGTGGGCGGTCACTCACGGAGAAACTGAGGTTGTAGTGACCTTGAAGTTGAACCAATTCTCCTGCGAGTGTGATGAGTTCCAGAATCACAACATGTGCCTTCATGTAGCGCGAGTTCAACAACAATTGGGCGATTATCAAGCTAGTGAGACGAAGCAAGATTTGAGTCCCAAGGGATCCAATATCGATGAAAACTTAACGATTGCAGATATAAGCATTGATCTGAGCCTAAAGGACGCTATCAAACAGATTGGAGAGGCATTATTTAGCGAGGCAAGTGAAATCCGCTTGGGTGATAAAACATTTCCCATTCTAGGTAAGGTAGGATCAAAAAAGTTACGCCATTTGGAATTTGTAATTGATAACATTCCTTATCGAGCTATAGAACAAAACCCTAAGAAGAATTCCCGGTGGGCAAGAAGAGCCCGGAATGGATCTAAGATCGTCTGGGTATTCCGCTATGGGCGATACTACGCCCGTTTGGCGGATGGTACATTTACGTATCTATGAGTAATTAATCAATACTCTTTTTTTTCAATTATAGAATGACCTCAGCTAAGTTCCTATCCCTGTGTTTAAGATGCGATTTATGTGAGTCCTTGGGTGGGGATTCGCACCCCACTTCTCCCCAAACGTTCCCTCAGGGGGCGACTTACACCTACACATAGTGATTGCGTCCTGTTTTTTGGCACTTATAGTCTACCAAGGGGAAAAAGCCGATCTAAAAAAGGAAGATCCCCCTTTCAACATTTAGAATGAGTTCACTTAAACCGGATCTTCTTTAACTTCAACCTCAACCTAGACCGGATTTCATACCTAAAATGCACGAATCCAATCTGGTTCTGAAAGTCCGATTATTTAAAGTTATGTCTAAACCCAGACACCTTGATGACAGATGGAGCATTTGAAAAATTAATAGGGGGTGTCCTAACGTCAAGACATCGGGTGTG
>JAEOSY010000397.1 GCA_016840125.1 Candidatus Helarchaeota archaeon
AAAAACTCTGGGACAATGATCTCTGGGAACATTTAGCTATGAGGTGCTTAGGATGCGGCATCTGCACATATAATTGCCCAGAATGTTACTGCTTTGACATTCAAGATGAAGTAAAAGGACTGGAGGGCTGCCGCGTTCGGATCTGGGATACATGTCAAGCAGTAGAGTACACCCTACACGCTTCAGGGCATAATCCGAGATCAGCGCGAACGGAACGGATGCGGAACAAAATTCTTCACAAGTTTGCTTATCTCCCTAAGAATGTGAGTATGTTCGGGTGTGTTGGGTGCGGACGATGTATTGAACTCTGTCCAGAAAATTGTGATATTCTAGATGCACTTCAACGACTGAAGGAGGTTAAAGCATGAGTGGACTATATACACCCCATTTAGCAACAGTCAAGGAGGTTAAATTGGAGGTTGATGGCGGAAGACCCATTAAAACTATTACTTTTACATTCAATGATCCGAAAGTCCAAGAATCCTTTAATTATATGCCAGGTCAAACCGTTATGTTCAGCATCCTCGGCGTTGGAGAAAGTATGTTCGCGATTTCCTGTTGGGGTAAGGAATACCAGCAGGTTTCTGTGATGAAAGTTGGAAAAAATACCTCAGCAATTCATAATATAGAAGTTGGAGATATAATAGGCGCACGAGGTCCCTATGGGAATGCGTTCCCCGTGAAAGAATGGGAAGGTAAAAACATAGTTTTCATAGGCGGCGGGATAGGTCAAGCACCTCTACGCCCGATAATCCAATATGTACTTGCCAATAAGAATAAGTACAAAAAAATAACCATCATTTACGGGGCTCGAACTTCGAGCGATTTAGTTTATAAGGATGAACTATTTGAACTAGAGAAAAGCAAGGATATCGATGTTCATCTCTCCATCGATGTTGCAGAGGAAGGGTGGACACGATTTGTGGGATTTGTCCCCACCAATCTGATGGAAGTGAATCCTAAACCAGATAATACTATCGCAATAACCTGTGGTCCTCCAATCATGATAAAGTTCGTTATTCAAAACCTAGAAAAAATAGGTTTTTCGCCTGATCAAATATATACGACACTTGAAGCGAGAATGAAATGCGGAATCGGCAAATGTGGTAGATGCAATGTTGGGAACCTCTATGTATGTAAGGATGGCCCGGTCTTCTGTTACTCTGATTTGAAGGATCTGAAATCTGATCAATAAAACGATATCTTAACTTACTTTTTTTTTTAATGAAGAAAACCTCGTTTTTTCCAACATAATTCCGAAATATTTTTTTCATCACTTTTATTTGTAAAGCTAACACTAACAAAAGTTATTCAATAGTATAGTAACAATGATTTGTATGAATAAATAAGTCCGAAAAAGGTGGTGGTGATTAGAATAGAAGACAATAACGTACGCATTGGAATATTTTTATGTCACTGAGGGCTAAATATTGCATCGATTATCGATATGGAAGAATTAACTGAGTATGCGAAGACATTAGACGTTAGTGCAGTTGAACATATACTATCACTATGCACCAGTGGTGGGGCGACCTTAATTAAGGAGAAAATCGAGGAGCATGATTTAAATCGGATAATAATAGCGGCATGTACTCCAAAAACGCATGAACCAGTGTTTATTAGAGTGTTACAAGAAGCAGGATTGAATCGAGGTTTCCTTGAATTTGTTAATATCCGAGAGCATGTGTCTTTCGTTCATATGGACGAGAAGGAGAGAGCTATGAAAATCGCAAAAGATTTAATACGAGCGGCAACGGAACGGGCGGTGGAGCTGGAGGAGATTAATATTCAACGAGTGAAAGTTAATCCCTCAGCACTAGTGATAGGTGGAGGTGTTGCAGGGCTCAGTGCCGCACTAGACCTTGCAAATGATGGTTTCATGGTATATTTACTTGAGAAACTCCCAACAATTGGAGGATACATGGCGAAAATGGACCGGACATTCCCCACCGATGATTGTGCTATTTGAATTTTGGGACCAATAATGCTAGAAGTTGCCACCCATCCCTTAATTGATCTCATTACCTATGCTGATCTCGTTGATATTCAAGGACACATAGGCGATTTTACCATAAAGATCAAAAAAAGACCTCGTTATATAAATGAAGAGAAGTGTAATGGGTGCGGTGCCTGTGATGATATTTGTCCAATTTATGCCCCGAACGAATTTGATGTAGGTTTGGGATACAGAAAAGCGATCTATCGCCCCTTTGATCAGGCAGTTCCCAACAAATTTCTTATAGACATGGATAAATGCATCGAATGTCGATTATGTGTTAAAAAGTGCGAGGAAGAAGCAATAGATTTTGACCAAGAACCAGAAATCATTACCCTTTACGTCGGAACAATTATAGTGGCAACCGGATTTCAAACTCATAATCCTATTAATGAATATGGATATGGCCAATTCGAGAATGTAATTACTCAAATTGAATTAGAACGGCTGTTAGCACCTAATGGCCCTACTGTTGGGAAGATAATTCGCCCATCAGACCATGAAATTCCGCAGAAGATTCTGATGATTCAATGTGTGGGATCCAGGAACCTTAGAAACAATCTTCATTGCAGTGCAGGTGTCTGTTGCATGGTTGCAATCAAAAACGCCAATTTACTCAAACATGAAATAAAAACTTCGGAGATTACAATTGTTTTCATGGATATTCGAGCTGCAGGTAAGGGATATGAAGAATATTTCCTCCAATCTCGAAAACACGGAATTAAATTCCTTCGAGGTAATATCGCAGATATTAAAGAAGATCCCGATACAAAGGACCTCCTATTACGAGTGGAAGATACATTAAGTCAGGAAATTCTCAATCTAAGAGCGAACCTGGTTGTACTTTCAACAGCAATGGAGCCATCCCGAGCAACAGACGAAGTGGTTAATTTGATCCGTTTGGACAAAAGCCCGGATGGTTTTTTAAAGGAGTACCATGCACGCTTAAATCCAATCGATACAAAAGTGCCAGGAATCTATCTGTGTGGAGCTACACAAGGACCTAAGTCTATTGCAGAGTCGGTAACATCCGGAAAGGCAGCGGCTTCGTCCGCGGCGATCCCTATGATAAAAAAGGTACATGAAATAGTTAAACTTGATGGGATCATTGATGAAACCCGATGTAGCGGCTGTGGGCTATGTCAAGAGATCTGCCCGTATAATGCTATTAGCATGGTAAAAGGTGTTGCGAGAGTTAATACAATTCTCTGTAGAGGCTGTGGGTCCTGTGCTGCCATCTGTCCATCCGGCGCTGCAACCTTACGTGCCTATCGCGATTCAATGTTTGAAAAATATATCGATGCCCTCCTCTCAGAAACTTAATCCCCTTCTATGCACCTACTTCAAAAGTGGAAGTTGTAGGGAAGGAAGAGATGACGCAGCTCAAGGGGAAATTATCTTTACCTTAATAAAATAGATTGAATGCACTGGAAAAATGTGAGCAGAAGAAATGTTTTCGTTAAAGATGTCACCTGACGATTTAATAAAGTATTGTTATCAGTGTGGAAAATGTACTGGAATTTGTCCTCTAGGGGAGACCAGTTTCTATTCTCCACGTATCCTAATTCATAATGCTCTTTTAGGGAAGGTGACGGATGCTCAACGGTTAGCTCAATGTTCTACCTGTGACCTCTGCTCTAGCCGGTGCCCCATGGATGTTAAATTATCCGAATTTGTAAGGGAAGAACGCCATAAGCTCAGACAACAAGGTGTAGTCCTTGATGAGGCCCATTTTGGAATTTTTTCTGCGTTAGCGAGGATGATGGCAAAAAGCCAATCACCCCCTAATTTAAATGCATTCTTTCCCGAAGGTTTGGAATTTTCTGACACCTCCGAGAATTTAATTTATACGGGGTGTCTATCCCTCTTTGACACTTATTTTGAGAAAAATTACACAACTATCGCGACTAGTAGCGTTAAAATTATGAATCATTTGGGAATCAAGCCCCAAGTTCTGAAGAACCAGAAGTGCTGTGGTCATGATCTCTTCTGGGGAGGCGACTATGAGAATTTTAAAACACTAGGTGAATTCAATATCGAACTCATTGAGAATAGTGGAATAGAGCGAGTGGTTACGATTTGTCCCGAATGTTATCGGACCTTTAAATTGGATTACCCACGATATGTTAGAAATTATTCTTTTGAAGTAATCTCGTTTTCAGAATTTTTAGAAGAACAACTCAAAGAAGGGAATTTAGTATTCCCGTATGAATTTCCGATCAAAATTACGTATCAAGATCCGTGTCGATTGGGTCGTCAGATGGGTGTATTTGATGCACCAAGGAATGTTCTAAAAGCCATTCCAGGGATCCAATTCAACGAGATGGAGCGTAATCGAGAGAATGCCATTTGCTGTGGAGTGAGTGCATGGATGAATTGTAATTTATATTCAAAAGCAGTGAGGATGGATCGATTACAAGAAGCCCAAGATGCGGCTGATCGATTAATAACTAATTGTCCCCACTGTCTGATTCATTTCAATTGTTTAAAAAATGAATATAGTGAAACTGAAAATAAGTATAAACTTGAAATTATGGATTTGAAGGAATTTATTGCAAAAGCGTTGTTTCTGGGTTAATTATAATGGGAATAAAGATCTTTGATGATTTAAGACGGGAAGTTGTAGAGTCGAACTTATGCAATCTATGCGGCGCATGTTTGGCGGTGTGTTCTGCAAATGAAATGAATGCACTTTGTCTTGAAGAGAATATTCCACAATATATTAAAGAATTTGACGATGTTCAGAAATGTTTAGAATGTGGTCTTTGCTATTTGGTTTGTGGTCAAATTTCAGACCTAGATCCAAAAATTGACGCATTATTTGCACCAGCACCGCCCATTGGTAGTTATCGATTGCTGACTTGTGCGAAAACAACAGACCCTAAAATCCAAAAACGAGCTCAAGATGGAGGGGTGGTTACCTCCGTTTTGAAATATTTGTTGGATAAAAACTTGATAGATGGTGCTGTTGTTAATATCCCAACAAGCAATTGGGAATCTAGTCCAAAAATTGTAACTTCAGTTGAGGAATTGCTTCAATCCACAGGCACCAGATATTCGGCGGTACCAGCAGTTCAAGAACTTGGAAATTTTCAAACCCTAAATAAGGAAAGCCCGAGATTAGCATTTGTAGGCTGTCCTTGCCAAGTCAAGACAGTTCGGAAAATGCAAGAACTGCAAATGCGACCAGGTATTTTTGTAAAATATGTGATTGGACTTTTTTGCATGGAGAATTTTGATTATCAGAAACTCATGAAAGGAAAATTTGAGAAGGATCTAAAAATTGACTTAAATAATATTAAAAAATTGAATATTAAGAAAAATTTTTTCATTACCCTAAAGGATAATAAGCAGATAGAGATCCCACTTAAAGAATTAAGCGATTTAGTGAGAAATAATTGTCATTTTTGTGATGACTTCACAAATTTTTATGCGGATATTTCAGTTGGAGGAGTTGGGGCGCCTGCAGGTTATTCAACCGTGATATTGAGAACGCAAATTGGAGATAAGATCTTTTATGATATGAAACGAGCAAAGGAAATTGAAGAGGTAAATAGTCCACCAGCTGATCTCAAGAAAATAAGGGCGAATGTTTTCTCCCAGATTTCACGATTAGGACAGATAAAATACGATAGAGGAAAGAAGAAGAAATTAGAAATAAATAAATCAGGATAGGTCCAAGTATGGTTGAAAACGCAGTAGGGGCAGTTTTAGTTATAGGTTCAGGGATTGGTGGGATTCAAGCATCCTTAGATTTAGTTGAACAAGGATTCAAAGTTGCGTTGGTAGAGAAGAATCCCGCACTTGGTGGTGCGATGGCGCAACTCGACAAGACATTCCCTACAAATGATTGTTCTATGTGTATTTTGGCACCGAAAATGGTTGAAGTAGCGCGGGATCCAAACATCGATTTATACACCTTTTGTGAAGTCACAGAAATCACAGGAGAAGCAGGGAACTTCGAGGTTTCTGTGTTAAAAAAGGCACGATATATAGATGAGGAAAAGTGTGTAGCGTGCGGTAACTGTGCTAAGCAATGTCCTATTCGAGTTCCCCATGAATATAACAAGGACTTGAGTCATCGAGCAGCAAGTTACATTCCATTTCCACAAGCAGTCCCTTCAACTTATTTAATTGACAGAGAGAATTGTTTATACATGTCCAGAGGAATTTGTAGAATTTGTGAGAAAGTTTGTAATGCAAAGGCGATTGATTTTGAGCAAAAAGATGAAATTATCAAGGTTAATGTTGGCTCAATCATTATTGCATTAGGTGCGGAGACATTTGATGCATCTACTCTCTATCAGTATAGATATGGACAATTTCCGAACATTATTACAAGCTTAGAATTTGAACGAATTTTGTCTGCGTCCGGTCCATTCGGCGGTCACGTTGTCCGACCATCAGATGAAACCATTCCCAATAAAATTCTTTGGGTGAGCTGTGTCGGCTCCAGAAATAGTAGAATAAATCATAATTACTGCTCCACCATATGTTGCACCTATTCAATTAAGGAAGCACTTATCGCAAAAGAACATAATCCAGAGCTAGAGTGTTATTTTGCTTACATCGATATACGAACAATGGGGAAAGGATTCGAAGAGTATTATGTTTCAGCTAAGGATTTTGGTATTAATTTCATCAACTCACAAGTATCACTTGAAGAAAATCCACTTAATAACAATATAATTGCGGTACATGAAGATTTTGCAACGGGGAAATTAGTGCAAGAAGAGTTTGAATTAGTAGTTCTTTCGGTAGGGTTACAACCTTCTAAATCATCAATTAATTTATTAAATAAATTTGGCATTAAGCTAAACCAATATCAGTTTTGCCTGACAGAGAATTTTAAACCACTAGAAACGAGTAGGGCGGGTGTATATGTCTGTGGGACATTATCAGGACCCAAAGATATCCCTGAGACTGTTGCAGAGGCGAGTGGTGCCGCAGGGAAGGCTGCCTCATTAATCCATTCCAAAAGATATGACTTAATAACTGAGAGAGAGTTTCCATCTGAGAAAGACATTGAGGGGCAGGATCCACGAATTGGGGTCTTTATTTGTCATTGTGGGATAAATATCGGAAGTATTGTTAATGTTCCAGAGGTTAACGAATATACCAAGACACTTCCAAACGTCATTTATGTTGAAGAAAATTTATATACCTGTTCCCAAGATACACAAGAAAAAATAAAAGAAGTAATTAAAGCACATGATTTAAATCGCGTTGTAGTTGCCTCCTGTACTCCCCGCACTCATGAACCACTTTTCCAAAATACTATTCGAGAAGCTGGCTTAAATCCGCATTTATTCGAGTTAGCCAATATTAGGGAGCATTGTTCGTGGGTTCATATGTCTGAGCCAGAAAAGGCAACAGAAAAGGCGAAAGAAATTGTTGCGATGAGTGTTCACAAAGTTTCGTTATCTGAACCTCTACATGAAGCTTTTGTGGATGTTGTACGTTCTGGATTAGTTATAGGCGGGGGAATTGCAGGAATGACTGCAGCGTTAGAACTTGCCAATCAAGATTATAGCGTTTATTTAATTGAGAAGGGAAGTGAATTAGGAGGGCTCGTGCGAAATCTTTATTATACAGTTGAGGGGGATAATCCGCAAAAATATCTGAAAAATCTTATTGAGAAAGTAAAGAATTCGGAAAAAATAACAACTTTATTGAATACGAAAATTGAAGAAATTTCAGGATTTGTCGGTAATTTTAAAATTAAGGTGAATTCGCAAGGAGAAATGAATGATCTCGAAGCGGGTGCACTAATTGTTGCCACCGGTGGGAGCGAATATAAACCAACTGAATATTTGTATGGACAGAATGAAAGAATTCTTACCCAACATGAATTAGAACAACAGATATCGAAAAATAAAATTGAAACAAAAACAGTAGTAATGATTCAATGCGTGGGATCGAGGAATGAGGACCGCCGCTATTGCAGCAAAATCTGTTGTACGTCAGCTATAAAAAATGCTTTGAAATTAAAAGAAATTAATCCCAAAATTACAATCTACATTTTATACAGAGATATTAGAACATATGGGTTACTGGAGGATTATTATAGAGAAGCAAGGAAAAAAGGAGTTATCTTTATCAAGTATGAAGCGGAAAATCCACCAGAAGTTATTCAAGAGGTGAATCAACTAGCAGTAAAAGTTAATGACATTGCCATACAACGCATTATATCATTAAAACCGGACCTTCTCGTACTAAGTGTAGCGTTTATTCCAACAGAAAATAAGGACTTATCACAGATGCTAAAGGTGCCACTTGACCAAAATGGGTTTTTCTTGGAGGCGCATGTAAAATTAAGACCATTAGACTTTGCAACGGATGGTATTTTTCTTTGTGGTACGGCACAATGGCCTAAACCAATAAGAGAATCTATAGCACAGGCAATGGGCGCAGCAACTCGGGCAATTCGTATATTATCTGCGAAACAAATAAAAACAGATGCAGTGGTTGCCACCGTCGATCATGATCTGTGTATTGGCTGTGGCGCTTGTGAATTGATCTGCCCATTCCATGCACCCCGAGTTGAGAGAACAGAATCTGGGCGGAAATCTATTATAATTGCATCCGCGTGTAAGGGGTGTGGAACTTGTGGGGCAAGTTGCCCGCAAAAAGCGATCTCAATGCAGCGATTTACTGATGTTCAAATAATCAAGCAACTTGACACTATTTCAGAAAAAATATTGGAGTGGGAGGCTTAAATGGAAGAACCCAAAATTGCAGGTTTTTTATGTAATTGGTGTTCGTATGCGGGAGCAGACCTTGCAGGGGTTTCACGATTCAGTTATCCCACTAATATTCGTATTATTCGGGTAATGTGTAGTGGACGAATTGATCCCATTTTCATTCTTACTGCATTAGAAAGAGGCTTAGATGGCGTATTAGTAGCAGGTTGTCATCCAGGGGATTGCCATTATTTAACAGGAAATTATCAAGCTAAATACAAAGTTAGGTTTGTCAAGAAGGTTCTAAAAAAAATTGGATTTGAAACCAAAAGGGTACGTCTTGAGTGGGTATCGGCTTCAGAAGGGCGGAGGTTTGCAGATTTAGTTACGGAGTTTACCGAAGAGTTAAAGAGTTTAGGGCCCTCGCCGATTAAAGAGAGTGTGGAGTTACGTGAGAGTTTATCCGAAGCTAAGCATGTTTGTACTGATTTTAGGCTCAGATGGGTTATCAGTAGGGCGAGGGATTTAGTTGAAATTCAAAATGCACATGGGGAACGAATACCAGAAGAAAAATTTGAGGTACTTTTAGATGGTTTGATTGATGCAGAATTAACTATAATAAAAATCTTGAAGTTGATAGAGGGAAAGGGTCTATCTGCCGAGGAAATTTCATGTGAATTAGAAACTCCAACTGAGACTGTAATGGAACACCTAATTAGCTTAACTGATGAACACAGGGTAAAATTTACTATAGAAAACCACACCGCAATTTTTTCAAAAGTAGGAGGGGAAGATAAGTGAGCGGCATTGGATACAAGGAAAAGGTAGGAGCAGTCCTAGTAGTAGGCGGTGGAATAGCGGGAATACAGTCCTCACTTGATCTTGCTGAAATGGGGTTTAAAGTCTTCCTATTGGAGAAAGGTCCCGCGATCGGAGGAAAAATGAGCCAATTAGACAAGACATTCCCAACTAATGATTGTGCCATCTGCATACTGAGTCCAAAATTGGTGGAGGCGGGAAGACATCACAATATCCAAATTATCACCTTGGCTGAAATTGACAAAGTGGAGGGGGAATCCGGAAATTTTATGGTCACACTCAAGAAACAACCAAGATATATTGATGAATCGAAATGCACTGGTTGTGGATTGTGTTCCTCGTGGTGCCCGATAGACGCTTCCAGTGAATATGATGAAGGTTTAAGAAAGCGTAAAAGCATTTTTATTAGATACCCACAAGCAATTCCCAAATTACCTATGATAGATAAGTCGATCTGTATAGGTTGCAGGCTTTGTGAGTTTATTTGTGAAGCGAGAGCCTTGGATTTTACTCAACAGGAGGAATTAATTGATGTAAATGTGGGGGCAATTATTCTTGCAAAGGGCTCGGCCATCTACGATCCCACTTCCCTTAAACAATATGGATATGGACAATATTCGAATGTGATTACAAGTTCTGAATTTGAACGAGTGTTAAGTGCCTCAGGTCCCTTTCAAGGTCATGTATTGCGTCCTTCGGATGGAAAGGGGCCACATAACGTTGCCTGGATTCAATGTGTTGGCTCAAGAGACCGAAAGATTGGAAATAATTACTGCTCAGCTGTCTGTTGCATGTATGCTCTTAAGGAATCAATTATAGCAAAGGAACATGCACCAGAATTAGAATGTCATATCTTTTTTATGGATATTAGAGTAACTGGGAAAGGGTTTGAAGAATATTCGGTTCGAGCCCAAGAAGATTATGATATCAAATTCCATAATGCACGAATTTCATATGTTGAGGAGGACCCACTTACAAAGGAAATAATTCTTTACTATGAAGATAAAGAAACAGGTGGGGCAATAGCTTCCCGATTTGATCTTGTAGTTCTCTCTACCGGATATCAGCCGTCTCAAGAAGATATAGATCTCTGTAAAAAATTAGGAATCCAACTCAACGAGCATAACTTTTGTGCAGTCACTGCATTTAAACCATTAGAAACTAATGTCCCAGGTGTTTTTGCATGCGGCACTTTTTCTGGGCCGAAAGATATCCCTGAGACGGTTGCGGAAGCTAGTGCAGTTGCATCTAAAGCATCTGGACTTCTTGCTTCTGAACGAAATAAGCTGACTACAAAGAAAAAATACCCACCGGAAATCCAAGTGGTCGGTGAAGATCCACGTATTGGAGTGTTCGTATGCCACTGTGGGATAAATATAGGTGGCGTGGTTGATGTTCCAGATGTGGTAGACTACGTAAAGGATCTACCAAATGTAATTTATGCTGAGAGGAACATCTATACCTGCTCTCAGGATACACAAGATAAAATAAAGGAAATTATAAAGGAAAAGGGTATCAATCGAGTTATCGTTGCTTCATGTACACCTCGAACCCATGAATCACTTTTTCAAAACACTATCAGGGAGGCTGGACTCAATCGCTACCTATTTGAACTAGTGAACATCCGCGAGCACTGTTCTTGGGTTCATATGAGAGAGCCAGATAAGGCCACTAACAAAGCCAAAGAATTGGTGGCTATGACCGTCGCTAAATCTAAACTCTTACAGCCAGTACATGAAATTTCTATGGATATCACACAATCCGGTGTTGTAATTGGGGGGGGAATTGCGGGCATGACCGCAGCTTTGGAGCTAGCAAATCAAGGGTATACCATCCATTTAATTGAAAAGGAAGCCGAATTAGGGGGACTCACACGTAAAATCCATTATATTCTTGAAGATGAAGATCCCCAATTATATCTAAAAAAACTAATCATTGATGTTAGTAATAACGATAAAATTACCACTTTAACAAGTGCGTCCATTGAAGATATAACGGGATATGTTGGAAATTATAACATATTGGTTAAAAATCAAGAAGACAGCAGGGAGATTGAGGCAGGTATAATAATTGTGGCTACAGGGGGATTAGAACATAAACCGAACGAATTCTTATATGGAAAAGATGAGCGTATCTTAACACAACAAGAATTAGAACAAAAAATCAATAGGGATAAGATAAAAGCAAAATCGGTGGTAATGATCCAATGTGTGGGATCGAGAAATAAAACGCGCCCCTATTGCAGTAAAATATGCTGCTCTGTTGCTATTAAAAATGCCCTCAAATTGAAAGTACAGAACCCCAGAATCAATATCTCCATCCTCTATCGCGATATTCGAACCTATGGATTTAAAGAAGAATATTATGAGAAAGCTAGGGTATTAGGAATCAATTTTTTTCAATATAATGAGAATAATCCTCCTGAAATTAAGATAAAAAAGAAGCAGTTACAAGTTTCGGTATTTAATGTGGATACACAATCCAAAATGATTTTAACGCCGAATTTAGTGGGATTAAGTACGCCCATAGTGCCGCCAGAAAATAAGGACTTAGCACAGATGTTGAAGGTCCCTCTCGATCAGAATGGATTCTTTCTTGAAGCCCATGCAAAATTACGACCCCTTGACTTTGCCACCGATGGAATCTTTCTGTGTGGTGCCGCTCAATGGCCTAAATTTATGAATGAAGCTATTGCCCAGGCAAGAGGAGCTGCAGCAAGGGCAACAACCATTTTATCAAAAGAAAAAATTACGGTAATTGGAGCTACAGCCAGAGTCAATGAGGATCTCTGTATCGGCTGTGGTTCATGTCAAGAAATTTGTCCGTATAATGCAATTCAAATGCAATTGAAGGAGAAAAAACTTGAAAGGACCACGATCTTAACTTATCAATCTCACGTGCTTGAAGCGGCATGCAAGGGATGTGGTGCGTGCAGCGCGGCGTGCCCAGTACAGGCAATCACAGTCCCGCACTTTACGAATACTCAAATCTTGGAGATGGTCAGATCTCTTACGAGGAAGGAGGCTAAGAATGGCACCTAACATTGTCGCGTTTTTATGCAACTGGTGTGGTTACGCGGGCGCAGATCTAGCAGGAGTCAGCAGATTTCAATATCCTCCCTCTGTCAAAATTATTCGTGTCATGTGTTCTGGGAGAGTTGACCCTGTATTTATTTTAAAAGCATTAGAGAATGGCGCTGATGGAGTGCTTGTTTGTGGGTGCCATATAGGGGATTGTCATTATTTAACAGGGAACCTTAAAGCAGAGAAACGGGTAGAACAAACAATGAAACTGTTAGAAACAATTGGTATAGATTCTAAACGCCTCCGTTTAGAGTGGGTTTCTGCTTCAGAGGGAGGAAAATTTGCAGTCGTCGTGAAAGAATTTACTGAGTTCTTAGAACAATTATGAACTCTCAAGATAACAGTTAAATTACAAAAATATTGAGAGGGGAGTGCAATAGATTTATTTTTGTGAAGAGATAAAACTATAAATTAAAAGAATTTGGGGAAATCTATGTTAGATGCTCTGAATGGATCATACTATGAAGAAATTTACCAGGTTGCATATGAGATATTAGTAGTTCGAGAGATTTTCAATGCAAGCTTGATTGTTGCATTAGCAATTTTCGCAGGTTTTTTCATTTTAAGATCGCGAAAGGAAGAAAAAGGGTCAGCTCAGCGAAATATTTTTTTAGGATATTGTTTGTTCCTTTGTTCTTATGCCATAACCCGTATATTTTTTGTGTTTTCCGATGTTGAACTCTGGTTTGCATATGATCATCATGGTTTAACCAATACGATTTTAAATGAGATATATGTGGGAATAGGTTACTCGGCTGGAATTCTTGGAGCACTGTGTCTCTTGATTATGATAGAACGGTATTTAATCCGTACTAGATATATTTTTTCAATACTAGCGATAGGAATCTTTATTTTATCGGTTATTTCGATCTTTCCCCTTATTCCAACTGACATTCCTCAAACAATCATCACGGTAGTTTTCCCTGTGTTCTTTGGCGTAATTTTGTTGTTATATCTTTACGTTGTTTTTAAATCAGCAGGAGAAGCACGTAAGAAGGCGATCGGCATTGTTTTAGGGCTTCTTGTAATGATAGTGGGCTTTTTATTCGGATCTGCGCTGATTGGAGATTTTATTGACCCAGCGGGTTTATATATCATCCGGATTTTAATAGAACCGTTTGTCGTCATTCTAGGGAGCGCAATTTTCACCCTTTCCCAGCGATGAATCTAGAATATTAGAAATTAGCGCCCAGTTGAACAATGGAATTATTTATAATAGTATTTTCTTATTGGTAATTGAAACTGTTAAACACATTCAATGAGGTTATGCTAATGGCTAAACCACTTCTGATTAAGAATGGGTTTGTAATCGACCCCTGGAATAAAATTAATGGAGAGAAGATGGATCTTGGCATTAAAAATGGGAAAATTGTTGATGCCAGCTCAGTAAAAGGCGGTGACGTCATCGATGTCAGCGGTATGGTTGTCATGCCTGGTGGCGTTGACATCCATTCACACATAAGTGGTGCGAAGGTGAATTGTGGGCGACTTATGCGCCCAGAGGATCATCGCAAAGATGAGGTGAAAAAAACCGCCATAACCCATTCAGGAGTGGGCTATTCTGTGCCATCCACTTTCGTTACTGGTTACCGGTACTCGAAAATGGGGTGGACCACCGTATTTGAGCCAGCAACTCCGCCCTTAAAAACACGCCATACCCATGAGGAGTTTAGTGACATCCCAAATCTTGATAAGGCATGTTTCCCGCTGTTAGGAAATAATTATTTTGTAATGGATTACATCAGAGATGGTAATGTAGAGGAATTAGCAGGATTTATTGCATGGTTACTCAGCGCAACGAAAGGATACGCCGTGAAGTTGGTTAATCCAGGTGGTGTCGAGAATTGGGGTTGGGGAAAGAATGTGCAAAATATTGATGATATCGTCTTTCATTTTGAAGTAAGCCCTCGGCAAATAATTACGGGGCTTTGTGAAGCCAATGAGAAATTAGGCTTACCGCACACAATTCATGTCCATGGAACTGGTCTGGGGCATCCGGGTTGTGTAAATACCACCAAGGAAATCTTTGAATGTGTAAAAGGGCATGGAAATGGGCGCAAGGAAATCATGCACTTTACCCATCTCCAATTCAACGCCTACGGAGGAACAAGTTGGAAAGATTTCGAGTCAGGTGCCTCCCAAATTACTGATTACATTAATCAAAATGACCACATCACCGTGGATGTGGGACAGGTTATTTTTGGGGATACGACAACTATGACAGGAGATGGTCCCTGGGAGTTTAATTTACAACATCTTGGGGCAACCATGCCATGGGGGCAAAAGCCAGGTATGAAATGGATTAATGGGGATGTAGAGGCAGAGTGTGGTTCAGGTGTGGTTCCATATATCTTCAGTAAAAAAGTATTTGTCAATGCAATTCAGTGGGCCATTGGATTAGAATTAGCACTACTCATTAAAAATCCATACCAAGTTTGCCTCACGACGGATCATCCCAATGGTGGCCCTTTCTTCTTCTATCCGAGAATAATTTCGTGGCTAATGAGCAAGCCCGCCCGGGATAAAGAATTAGAGAGTTGCCATAAATATGCAACTGAACGCACAACTTTAAAAGATATTTCCCGCGAACTTACTCTAGAGGAAGTTGCAATACTTACCAGAGTTGGGCAGGCTAAAGCATTAGGTTTGATTGAGCAAGGAAAAGGTCATCTAGGAGTTGGAGCGGATGCTGACATTGCTATCCACAATCTCGGCTTAGAGGAAAAGGACCCCGCGAAAATTGAAAAAGCCTTCACCGCAGCAGCTTATACCATTAAGGGTGGTGAAGTTCTAGTGAAAAATGGGGAAATTGTGAAAGTTGTTGATGGGAAAACATTCTGGGTTGATGCAAAAGTTTCAGATGATCTTGCAACACGAGTACAACAAGAATTAGCAGCAAAATGGAATAGCTATTATTCAATTAACCTCGCAAACTATCCCGTGGGTCTAGAATATCTAAAACAATCGAGCCCCATCGAAATTCAAGCTAAATTCTGATTTTTTAACCAAATCTTTCTTTTTATTTATTTAGAATTCCTTCATTTCTTTTTCAAGTCCTAACTCATTAACAACCTCTTTTTTAATAGGTCTTAATATATCCACTGCATGCTTTAATTCGGGCAATTTCCCCAGATCTATCTTGGTTTTTTTAATCAAATTTATAAGGTTTGACTTTCGTATATTTCATTCAATTACTAATTTGTCCCCTAAACGTGGAGTCTGAAGGAAATGGCTAAAAAAGATATCAAATATATACTTGCCCATGACCATGGAACATCTGGTAGCAAGGCTGCAATTATATCTACACATGGAGAAGTTGTTGATTTTGAATTTCAAGAAACCCCGCTTTATCTATTCGAGGGTGGCGGTGCCGAACAGGACCCTGCAGAATGGTGGGATGCCATCATGACTACATCAAAAAAGTTGATTGGTAAGGAGCTTGTCCCGGTCGAGGATATTGTCGCTGTTTGTGTCTCAAGTCAATGGTCTGGGATCGTTGCGGTCGATAAAGACGGAAATCATCTAATGAATGCAATTATTTGGATGGATACGCGCGGTCAACCTTACATCAAGAAGCTCATGGGGGGATTACTCAATATATCGGGTTATAATATTAAAATTATTCTCCAATATTTTCTGCACTTAGGTGGGCTGATAAGAACAACGGGTGGTGCGCCAACACTCGGGGGAAAAGATCCTTTAGCAAAAATCCTTTATATTAAGAATGAGCTTCCTGAGATCTATAAAAAAACTCACAAGTTTCTAGAGTGTAAGGATTATCTTAATCTCAAATTTACAGGCGAATTTGCTTCTTCATATGATAGTATACAACTTTATTGGTTAACAGACATTCGGGATATAAATAACATTCAATATCATGATAAATTAATCAAGAAATTTAAAATAGATAAAGCTAAATTACCCAGGCTAATGCAGGCGATTGACATATTGGGTCCCATTAAGAAAAAGGTGGCGGATGAATTAGGGCTTGATAAAAATGTCCAAGTGGTGATGGGAAGCCCTGATGTTCAATCTGCCGCGGTTGGATCTGGCGCTATTCGGGATTACGAAACACACGTCTATATTGGAACCTCCTCCTTTCTCGTTTGCCATGTTCCATTTCAAAAAACAGATCTTTTTCATAATTTTGCATCCCTTCCCTCATCCATTCCTGGAAAATATTTTACCGCCATAGAGCAAGAAACAGCAGGCGCAACGCTCTCCTTTCTTCGAGATAACCTCCTGTACCATAAAGATGAACTACTCAATGAAGAACAGATTGATGAGGATAAATTGAAGACGGGGGTTTATAAGATCTTTGATCAAATTGTTGAAACATCTCCCGCTGGAAGTAATAAGCTAATTTTCACACCATGGCTCTGGGGTGAGCGGGCGCCAATCGAAGACCACACTGTTAGGGGCGCACTGGTAAATATCTCCCTAAAAACAACAAGAGCTGATCTCATACGAGCCATTTATGAGGGAGTAGCTTACAACACCCGATGGGTCTTACAATATTTAGAGAAATTCTGTGGTCGAAAGTTGGAACCCATTAATATGATCGGTGGGGGCGCTAAATCAAACATTTGGTGTCAAATTTATGCAGATGTTCTGAACCGTACTATTCGCCAAGTGAAAGATCCCATACAAGCTAATGCCCGAGGGGCCGCATTTATTGCATCCGTTGGATTAGGGTATATTACCTTTGATGACATTCCTAAATTCATAAAATATGAAAATACCTTCACTCCAAATCCTAAACACAGAGAAATCTACGATGAATTATTCGAGGAATTTAAGACTATTTATAAAAATAACAAAGAGATGTATTCTAGATTAAATCGTAGATAGGAATAAGTGTTGCTTCATCCTGTTATCGCCTAAATTATGTCCAAAGTTATAAATTTTGGAATATTAGGCATCTTTAAAGACTCATAAAAATACCTTTAAGAAAAATTGTTTCAATTTATCCAATGTAGATTGTTATTCTGATGGAGCAGAGGAATTTCATGGACTTGAAGGACTTCGATAAATTAGCATATATGAAGCCAGACGAAACTATTCAACTCCAAGAAAAAAGATTGCGGAAAATTGTGAAATTCGCCTATGATAACGCTGAATTATATCATAATAAGATGAAATCTGCAAATCTTAAACCAGAGGATATCAAAACTATTGAAGATCTACAGAAAATCCCCTTCTCCAGTAAGATAGATATAGTGAAAGACCCTATTTCGGCAGTCGGAGATAAAGATAATTTATTTAAACTTCACACTACCTCTGGTACCTCAGGAAAGGGGGAAACAATTGTCTATTTCACCTATAACGATTGGGAACGGTATACTATACAAAACACGCGCTGTTTAATCTCAGCTGGTTTCACAAAGGATGATATTGTATATAATTCAACACCGTATGGTTTGTTTTTTGCAGGACAAGTTCTTCATGACGGAGCTAAAGTGTTAGGGGCGTTCATTATTCCTGCCAGCACCCTTAAAACGGGCTGGGCGCATATTAACTATATCAATAATCCGTTTTTCAAGCCAACTGCGTTTGTTGGGTTAGCTCAATATTTATTACGTTGGGGTCACGCATGGTTAAAAAAAGGAGGAGATCCTACAAAATCGCTGCTTAAAAAGGCTTATGTCTTGGGAGAACCGGTTCCGCAACCATTAAGAGAAAAAATTGAAACTATGTGGGATTTAGATTGTAGGATTGGTTACGGGTTGAGTGAAGTGGGGGCTAGCGCAGAGTGCGATGAAAAAAATGGATATCATTGGTGTGAAGATGAAGTGATTGTTGAGGTTGTAGATCCGAAGACAGGAAATCCAGTAAATGAAGGGGAAAAAGGTGAATTGGTTTATACAACCTTAACAAAAACTGGGACTCTGGCGATTAGATATAGATCAGGTGATGAATCAGCCATTCTTGGGAGGGTTTGTTCATGTGGAAGAACACATGTAAAGCTGAGGTTGATAGAGACCCGAATTGATGATTTAATGAAGGTTAAAGGGACCTTAGTTAGTCCATATACTATCGAGGATGCGGTGTACACGCAGGATATTGAAACTTTTCTCTGCGTCATTGATAAAGTGCAAGATTCAGATGTAATTCGTCTTTATATCAAAGCAACTGAATCAAAAGCGCTCCAAAATCAATTAATAACTGAATTTCAAACGAGAGCGAAGTTTAGTCCAACTATTATGAAATTTGTCAATGACCTCCCACAGATTGGACGGAAGGGTAAACGGGTAGTTGATTTAAGGAAAGAGAGTCCATTAAATAAGATAGTTCAGGATTTTGAAAACTCACTTTGAGGTTTAATAAGATGAAAAAAGTGACGAAGAGAGTAATTAGTTTCGATTTTGATGGTGTCATTGTGGAACAAATGAATTCTTGGGGATTTATACGAGATATGAAAGGGATGCCAGAGGGTCGAATTGAAGAGTATGGATCGGGAAAAATCAATGGAAGAGAATTCCGGGATACGGAGCACATCATTTTTAAGAAGCATAATTTAGTATACGATGATTTTATCAAAGCAGGAAATAAAGAAAAACTCCATCCAGAAGTCATGGAAACTATTACAGAAATAGCAAGCCGGGGATATATCATGTTCATTAATTCAGCAGGTCCACGTCCTACGATCCTTACTGTTTTAAAACGATTTCGTCCTCAGCCATTCAAGTACGTTTTTTCTATGGTGCCGCTTTTTGATGTAAATAATATTTTTTATGATACACATCTTCCTTTTGAGGATGAAAATCATGATGTAGACAAAGTCAAAGTATTGCGAGAGGTTGCCAAAAGAGAAGAAGTATCAATCGAGAATATTATTCACGTTGGTGATGGCGTGACAGATATAAAATGCTTCAAGAAATGTATTGGTATTAGTTTCAATTCTCACAGCTCAAAAGTAGTCCAGAGTGCTCGATATAACCTCGAGCATTTTGGGGATCTAATTGCGGTCCTCGAAAAAATTGATGCATAACAATAAATTACTTTAATTCCTTTTGGTATAAAGCCCATTCTTCATCAAAAGCATCATGAAATAGCGATTGCCGTTTATCGACAGGTTCTGGTAACTTGATCAATTCTTGGACTTTTGCTAAATACTTTTTCTCTAACGTTGATAGAGTTTCCCCAAGTTTTCGAGGTGATTTTTCCATCGTCAGTTCATGTGCCCACCAGATCGTCTGGAGATCCGTGTCAAGCGAAGCTGTAAATTGTTGAGGAATCGCAATATTTGATGTCATGAATAGAGGTTTGAAGAAAGACTTACAAGGATTTGGTGTTGCAGTAAACCAATGCACCGTTAATTCCTTTCGTGTATCAATTCGTGAGACTATCGATGCGGTGGAGCGGAAACCCCCATGCATACAAACACCTGCATCATGATCCCGGAGAATATCCATCATATGTTGAGGGGACACAGCACCTTTATCGGTTTCTAATAAAAAGCGACACCGCCCTTCGCGAGAAAACGGTGATGGCTTATCAGGGAGATTATCCCATGCGAAGGCTTTCGCAAAATCAAATGACCCTGATGAATCCCAATATCCTTTTTCGATGGCGTAATCCACGAGCCCATCTGATGCCAAGTCATATTTGGTGCGGATTGATAACCCATTGGAGATGTTACGCACGTCATCTACAACGCGCTCTGCAATCCACCACTTTCCTGCGGTTTCCAACACCCAAGCTTCCTTCGCATCCGCAATTAAAAACGAATTATGATACGTCCATGAGGGATCATCCGCAGCACAGCCGCCTCCCTGCCCAAATTCTTCGAGAAGAGCTGCAATAACATCCACAGCAGCTCTGGCATCTTTCCCACGTTCTAACCCTAAGCGTAATAAATCCATCCCGAGTAAAGCAGGGGGACCATCAGGTTCTTTGGAAGAGACTGCTTCATTACCAATAACGACCCCATATTCGTTTGCACCCATTTCGCCTCCAAACATCCAATAGGGTTGACATAGGAGGATTTCAAAAGTTTCTACCACTTGGGGAATCGTGATATAGGTACATTTCACTGTATCGTCCAAATGTTCCTTGTGTGGAATATAAATGAGATTCTGAACTTCGTTATATGGCCGATCACTATTCTTCCCAAAAATCGTGGCGCCATCGGTTGTTGCCGAGCCCACCGCAACTAATGTATCACACACGTTACAACCTTCTTAACTTTAAATAATTACAATTAGAATAGGGTTTATAAAAAAGCAGAGGGTGATAGTAGTGATGAGTCTCCAAGAATTCAAGGATGATGATTCAGAGGGAGAACGGAAGAGATTATTTTTTAAAATTGGTCTTCCATTGCTTTTAACGGGGATCGCTTTATGTATCATATGTTTTAGTCTTATGCCTCGGGAATATCTTACTCCTGGTTGGGAGGGAGTTATTGATCCTTTCTGGTCGGTTTTTGGCATAGGTTCAATATTGATTCTGTTGTTAGGTGTTTGTTTCATAATTTTGAGGTACCATAAGGGGGGTTGGGATGAAGCGGATATTCCAGTGTGAAATTATAATCTAAAAATGAATCATAGTTTCCGAGTTAAGATTAAGGGAGAATGAAATTGATTAAGTTTAAATTCTATGACTTTTTGAATAATTTAAAAATAATTGGGTGTTGAGAATGAATCGAAAACAAAGAGGTATAATAGGGATTTTTATTTGTATATGGCTACTAGCTCTTTTGCCAACATCTTCAGCATTCTCGGGGTCGATGACTGTCGCAGCGGGCGCTTATAATTCGAGTCTTGTGTATATACCAGCTCTTGGTTATGATACGATTGTGGGCACCTACAGTGCAAATAGTACGGTGGATGCTTTCATTACTGACAATTCGACATTGATAATTCAATATTCTAACACGGGAAATATTTCAGATGATGTGCTCTGGAAAAATACAGGGTTGAGCGGCAGTATTGATGTGATTATGACAAATGAATCAGCAATGTACATCCTCGTATTTGGGAATATCAATGGCTCCACAGGGACAATGGTAATCTATGATGTATCCACTGCAAAATCTGCCGGAATCCCAGGATTTGAGCTAATAATCACCGGGATGGGTATCGGGATTCTCTTTAGTATTCATTTAATACGTAGAAAATCTAATGAATAATACTCTTCATCTATCTTTTTTTTTAGACAAGGAAATTACGAAGGTTATAATTGTCGAGTGGCAGCATAGAGACGTTGGCAATACGCAAGTGCTTCAGGGCTCAGCAAAGCAACTTTTCCAGCTGCTTTCGCCATAAGAAAGGTTCTTGATGCTTTGTTAAGCAACTGGACATTGCGGAATGCTTTATCTAAATTTTTTCCAACGCATACAGCGCCATGTTGTCGTAAAATAACAGCCCCCATGTCACCAATCGCCTCATGCACTTTCACTGCTAATTCAGGAGTACCGGTAGGCGCAAATTCGGCAATTTTAATCGCCCCACCTAAGTAAATTGCTTGCTCCTCTAGGATAGGGGGAAGTTCCTCATTGGGGAGATCCTCCACAATCACACTTACTGTCACGGGGTAAATCGAATGGACATGTATAATTCCATTCACATCTGAGCGCTGTTTATAAATGCCAATATGAAGAATTTTTTCAACGGAGGGTGCATTTCGATTGCCTCCAGCAGCTCTAACGCGCTTTCCCTTGCCATTCATAATTACAATATCTTCAATACCTAATTCATCGTAATTCATATTGGAAGGGGAAATTGCATATAACTCCTCGTCCGCCTCAGTATTGGGTTTTATGCGTAAGCTGACATTACCTGCGGTTCCTATCACTTCCCCGGTATGTAACATCTTTTGTGCAATTTCTAAAACCATTTTCCTTTCTTCTATATACTCAACCTTTTTTTCCTTCTTCTTATTACTCAAATTAACATCTCCAATTTACGGTAGTGCTATTTTTTAAAAACTTTCTCTAATACTTCAGGATTCAAGCAGTTCTTGGGAGGTTTCCCATCTAGATAGCGGAGTACCTCTTCGTAAGCCATCTTAGAACTGTAGTAGGGGACGTCAGCAGAAGATCCACCAATATGTGAGGTAGTAATTACATTATCTAATCCAATGAGTTCGCTTTTGCGTTTGATTGGTTCTCGTTTGTAGGTGTCAAGGGCTGCGCCGCGAATTTTCTTTTCCTTCAAGAGTTCAATTAAGCCATCCTCATCGACGATTTTTCCTCGCGAGGTATTGATGAAATAGGCAGTAGATTTCATAAGAGATAATTTCTCTTTTGTGAGCATTCCTTTTGTCTCGTCTGTTAATAGAGCATGGACGGTGACAATATCTGATTCCTTTAAGAGGGTGTCAAGGTCCACTTGCTTCGCATCCAAAGCGGTAAGCCGTTCCTCATTAATATAGGGGTCGGATACTAAGATATTCATTCCAAGGGTTTTGAGAATGGTTCCGACGCGAAAGCCAATGGCACCCAAGCCGATTATTCCGACCGTCCTTCTATTTAATTCAATACCACGTTCAGAATAAGCCGAAAGGATTGGCCACTTCTTTATTTGAACCAAATTATGGTTTTTAATGATATTTCGTATTAATGCGATAATCATTCCGATTGTGAATTCTGCAACCGAGTTCGCATTACGGCCAGGAGTAAAAGCAACTATAATATTTTTTTCTGTTGATAATCCAAGATCTACGAAAAATTCAGTTCCTTTTGCGCAGATGATAATTTTCAACGTGTCCTTTACTTTCTCTAGGACATATTTACTCACCACATCTGCTTCACAAATAAAAATTTCGATCTCATTGTCGTTGAGGAAATTCGCTAAATCGTCCCCTTGCAAAATCTGTAACTTCTCGGTTTCCGGATCGAGCCAGGGACGATAAATAACATCCACTTTCGCTTTTAATTTTTCGAGGTAGTCTTGATCAAAGAAGGCAGTAACCAATGTTTTCATACTAAGCACCCAATCAAACGATTAATAGAGATATACTTAAAGATAATTCAAAAACTTCAAATGGTCTGATTAAAAAAATGGGGGAATAGGATCATTCCACAAAAGTTTCGGAAATAACTAAAAGAATGTCATTTGGTTGAAATCTTGTATCAAAATCAGGATTAAGAAGAGTTTGGTCTCCACGCACAAGACCGATCAGCAGTGCATCATGTTGTTTCTTGATTAAAGGTATTGTTTCTTCAAAAGATTTATCGATATAATCAGATATTTTCGTAATATGGTAGAGTTCTTTACCTGCCATTGATATTAATTCGTTGTATGCATCATACAAATCAGGTAAAAGTAGTGTTATATTCAGAAATTTGCCGAGAATCTCCTCTTGACAGATAATTTGGTGGCAATTGACACGTCGGAAATGCTGTACATTGCCTTTCTCCTTTACCTCCGCAATAGTATAGCAGTTTGGGTTTAGGGATTGGATGGAAAGAACAGTGAGCAAGGTATCGCCATCATCATCGAGTGATACGAGGGCCTTCTTTGCCCGTTCAACGCCAGCTTTTTGTAATATGTCATCTTCCTTGGGGTCTCCTTGAATATAGGCACCCCATTTTGAATCCCAATCCTCAGGTACTGGTTTATTATTAATTAACACAATTTTAATACCTTCTGTACTCAGTTCTCCGATTAAAACCTTAATTCTTTCATTGTACCCTACGATCAGAGTAATTTCTTCCATATTATTCACCATACGCATAAACTTCCTATTCTGGAAGAAGCGCGATTCAAGGGCGACTTCTAATATCGTCGCAAAGGTCAATGAGATTAAAGCCACTCCGAAAAAGGCGAGCACGATGGCGAGCACCTGTCCTGGTACTGTTTCAGGTGATATATCGCCAAAGCCGATTGTAGTAACTGTAATCACGGTCCAATAAAAGCAGTCCATGAGCGAAAGCGAAAGCGTATGTGTGGGAGCCTCAAGGAAATAAAAGCCAACTGTGCCAATGGCTATGAATGTAATTATTATAAAGATGACTTTCCCCAGCATTGTTTGTAAAAGTGTTCGCATTTGTTGATATGCCTTTTGGAAAATTATGTGGGCCACTTTTTTCACAGCTCTTCAATAGGAAGCATTGATGTTTCAAGCGTATTTTTAAGTGTTAGATTATATTACAGTCTCTCTTCTTATAACAATTTTTCCATTGAAGTGAAAAAGCTCATTAGCGTAGTCGCTTCTGATATTTCCGCTTGAAAATCCCAAGGCCAATTTGCGTAAATCCCATTGCTAGCATGAGAATAAGACCAAATCCAACACTGATAAAGGATTCGGAGGGTCGAAATGCTAGAAGAAGGTCTTCATAGTCAGCAAACAAAGTCATAATAAATGCTAGACCAGCTAGGATCATAGCAGGAATACCAATGTTAAGAATACCGCCGAGAACAGGTTTGTTGAAAGCAATAATGAAGTATGTAATAAGAATTCCGAATAGAATCGGAGTGAGGAGGGGGATAAGATCTATGTAATTAGTGAGGATAGTAGCGATAGAAAATTCGAGCTTAGTGGATTCGGGGAGGACGATCGCAATGGGAAGGAAAAGAGTGATGGCAATCACAACTTCGGTGACAGTAATACCTATAACTTGACTGCTGTAGAGATATCGGAATTTTCGTTCATTCTCAGGGGCAATTTTGGGTTTATTTTTCCGATACTCGCGACGGACAAGCATGAAAGTGGGTAAGGCTATTGCCAATCCTAAGAGAATGAAAAAAGGAATCTCAAGCCACGTTGTGAGAGTTTCCCGCCATGCATTGGTTGAGAACATTACATACAGATCACCCTCTATTTCAACCATAACGTAATATGTTAGGTCTGCATTAACGGGAAGATTCGTTATTTCAATAGACCAAGCGGATTGGTTCAGACGGGTCATTTCCGTTTCGGTCCATGCTGCACCGAGAACGTCCCAATGGGACGCAAGAATAACTTTCGAGATGGGCGCATCGACATCATTTGTAATGTTTACTGTGACTGTAAGTTTAGAGCCAAATAGAGTGTTCTCAACCTTGCTAAAGGTTTGGATAGCCGGTGGGGCAGGGCCGCTCCACATCGTGTAATTCAGCCAATAGAGAAAAGTACCTCGATCTGGTTTCATGAGGAACCAACCATGATGCCCACCGGGAGACATACTTAGCGCTTTTGAGGAGTTAAAGGTAGCGAAAAAGGTCTCATTAAAACTACTAAGAGGGAAGAATTCATCATTAGTACCTACCAAAAATAAAGTCGGGGGATTATTGCTTGAATTCACATAGGTAATTGGATCTAAATATTGAAAGTAATCTGAATAGGGGTATTCATTAAAATCCACTTCATAGGGATTCACAATCAACCTGAAGAAGGAGTTTGGATCTGCTTGAGCACTACCAATATTCCCAGAGGCTATGACGGGAATAGCTGTGCGAACCTTGTGCGCATAGATGTTACTCGCAAACATAGTATTCATCCCACCATAGCTCGATCCTGTAACGGCGATCCGGGTGGGATCAATTTCAGTTTGATTGAGGAGGACATCAATTCCTCTGATAGCAGCACGAGCCGTCAAATAGAAATGGGAATTATCAAGTAGATCTGCTGTGACATTGCCATCCCATCCAGATAAATCAGGGACAATCCAGTCTTGAGTTGGTGGGGGACCATCAGAATAACCGCTCCCAGGAAAGTCTATTGTTAAAACGGTATAATTATAAGCGGCTGCAAAGTATGCAAGATCCAACATAGATGTGTGGGTACCGCCCATGCCATGCATTGCGATAATTCCAGGAACTTGTCCTAGATCGCCAGAACTGTTATCGGGTCCAACCAACACACCATAGATTCGAAGAGGGGTATTGTTCCAGGATTGGCTAGTGAAATATAGAGTACGAATTGTGAAGTTTTTCTGGTGGGTTTCGTTCCATAAATAAGATGTCGATTCGATGCTGATGTTGAGGGGAATTTGCTCAATTTCGGTGAAGTTCCAGAAACTAGGGATCGGGTTCGTGGCAGATTTATTGAGCGCCACAGTTTGATCCAGATTAATATCGATTTTATTGGAATTGGGAGAGTTATTCACGAAAAGGAATTGTGAAGCAGAAAAAATGACAAAGATAACTAGGAGAAATAATAATATTATATAAGAGGAATTCTTCGCTTTCATAAGTTAGTATTTCATAATAGATTTATTAGAATTACTAAAACAATTTATTTCAACCATGCACAATTAGGACTCGGGCAGTAGTGTCGAATGAGCTGTTTTTTCCCCTCTACGAGTTCATATACCTCAAAAGTTTGGGTACCACATTTGGGACAGGGAATACTTTTTATAATCCCTTCTATTTCAACTTCTTTTTCCTCAAATACGTCCTTTCTTGATGGTTTAGCTTTGAGATCCTCTAATTCTTTGGTTAGCGCATCTATTTTTTCATTTTTCTCTTTAACCAAATCTTCTTTCGTCTTTATTTCTTCCTGGAGTTCAGTTATTCTGTTTCTCGACTTTTCAATATCATTTTTGTCATATTCTAAAATTTTCACTAATTCAACAACTTTCTTTTGAATTTTAGAGGAATTGCTCTCTAAATCGGAATTACTTTTTTCTAATTCAGAGACTTTTTCTTCCAGCGTAGTATATTTTTTGCTCAATTCCGAATTTTCACGATTCTTCTCCGATACAATTCCACTAAGACGATCAATTTCCTTCATAAAATTAGCGTGGATATTCATCGTGGCGCCCAAGGATTCATCTTTCGTCGAAACGACCGATTCTAATGAGGTAGCCAATTCGTTTAGTTTATCGACTTTAGCTTGCAGGGTAAGAATTTTTTCATCTTTTACTTTGGTCTCCTCTTGAGCCATGGAAATTATTTGTTTTAACTCCTCGTTTCTTGCTGTTAATTCCTCAGCCCGCTTATTAAGATCTTCTATTCGATTCTTCAAAATTAACAGAGCATGTCCATCAATCTTATGGGTTTTCGTCGGAGCTTCCAGGATTTTTTCCCATTTTATTACCAAAGGCTTCCATCTCTGATTGATTCTAAATTTTTTTTTGTGTATACCTTGAATAGATGACAATTTTTATTCATTTAAGATTAGCTTATTACACATGCTGCAAGGGAATGGAATAAGAGGGAGCGAAAGTAAATCAACAGACTTTTAAATTTTTAAATTTTTCAATCTGAGCAGGAGTATAGCCAACATTTTTTAAAATCTCATCTGTGTGTTCACCCAATTGAGGGGCAATTGTTCGAATGGATGCGGGGGTTTCATTTAAGCGAATGGAGGGGGCGATTTGTTTTACAATCCCATGCGAACTAACCTGCTCAATAATCATTTTTCGGTATTTCACCTGAGGATCATTTTCAACCTCCCAAATTTCGTTTAGAGGAGCTACACACACTTCATTTTCGCGTAATATCTCCCACCATTCATCCCGGGTTTTGGTGAGAAATATTTTCGTAAATTCTTCTTTGACGAACTCCTGCTTTTTCAAATTCATATAAAACTTCTTTAGATCTGGACGATCGAGAGCTTTAACAAGATTAGTATAAAACTTGGGTTCAAGGGCCCCAATCGTAAGATATTTGCCATCCTTACATTTGTAGAAATTATAAGAAGCAACCGCGCCACTCACTTGAGTTTCGCCACGGGGTTGCTTTTCATCATTCGTCAAATAGGAAATTAAAGGTATTTGAAGCCAAGACAGAGTTCCATCCATCATGGAAATGTCTATATATTGACCCCTATTTGTTTTTACGCGTGAAAGCAAAGCGGTTAAAATACCAATGACTGCATTCAAACTTCCCGCACCGATATCCGCCACCTGCGCACCTTGGAGAACGGGTTCGTCTGCGCCAGTAAGGGATGCCATTCCTGATACCCCTATATAGTTAATATCATGTCCAACCATATGGCTATATGGACCATCTTGTCCGTAGCCAGTGATTGAGCAGTAGATGAGGTTTGGATTTATGTCTTTCACTATTTCGTAATGAAATCCAAGACGTTCCATAACCCCTGGACGGAATTGCTCAACTAATACATCCGCATTTTTAAGGAGGCTCACGAAAATCTGTTTCCCATCATCTGATTTTAAATCAAGAGTCATACTTTTTTTATTACGATTAAGTGATTGAAAGACTGCGCTTAGTCGATTCATAGCCTTTAAAGGACCGACTAATGGGGGGAGTCGTCTCATGAGGTCTGGTCTGGTGGGAGATTCAATTTTAATAACTTCTGCCCCGAAATCGGCAAGAATTGAAGTCGCAAAAGGTCCTGGTAATAATGTAGTCAAATCGATTATCCGAATATGATCCAAAGCGAGAACCATTTTTTTCCACACCATATTTAAAGAGAGAGTACATAAAAAAGGAGAAACTATTCTAAAAGAGTTTACTACAAAAATTCGTGCTTCATTCTATTTGAGTTTACTATTAAAATAACCTTTATGAGATATAATTCATAACATCAACATACTTCAGAATTAATGTTATTATTAATTAGAGTTTATTTAACAAAAGAATTTACGTTGGGAATATAACTTGGCAGATATTGTTGAATTCTGGATAGTAAATCATTCAGGTATTCCTTTGTTCTGTTATTCTCCTGATGAAGAATTGGATAGTACTTTAGTAGGCGGATTTTTTTCAGCAATTCAGGCATTTGCAAAACAAATATCCGGTGATCACTTAGATGAGGATGAATATATCGAACAGCTGTCATTGGGTAAATTTTCCTTCACTTTTTTATCAAACGATACTCATCAATTATTTCTTATTGCAAAATCTAAGAAGAAGATTAAAGCGAAGAAAATTAGTTCGCATCTAAAAAAGATAGATGAGATGTTTATAAACCAGTTTCATGACCAAATTTCTAATTTTAGAGGTGATTCTGAAGTTTTTAACTCGTTTCTTATCGAGTTCAAGATGTATTTTGAGGATAACTTTGCCCGATTAAAGGGGATGTGGTAATTTGGCTTGTGATAATTGTATTGGCTTACTTGTAGTTTCGATTGTATGTCTACTAATAGCGATTCATCTGATATTCAAATACCGTGCTGACAAGAACAAATATACGCTTTATTTGACCGTTTTCTTCCTCATGGGATTTATCGCGTGGTTTTTATGGTTTCTCTCTACTGAATGGGTTTTCAATGTTTTCGATTCTATTAAATTATTTTTACAGACCTTGAGTTTAATCGCTCAAACAGTTTTGTTATTGTTCGTTTTTGATGTTTTTGAAGTCAAGAAAGCGCTTCGTATAGTAGCAGTAGTACTCGTTGCTTTAAGTGCAATATTTCACCAGTTCTACTATGATCTGCATATTTTGATATATGTTTCCACAATAATCATTATTCTAAACTGCATCCTGTTCTACTTAAATTGGCGGAGAAATGAGGATATCAAATCGCTCGGATTTCTAATTAGTCTCATTTTTCTCCTCATCGGCGAGGGAGCTGGCCCATTTGTACCAATCATCCAGGGAATATTTTTAATCATTGTTGCGGCAGTATGGGCTGTTACATTCTCGGGTCTCCTAGAGAAAATGGTCACTAAATAACAAGATTCGATAATGAAATGAAAGAATTTAGGGGAAAAATTGAAAGATAACAAAATTAGAGGCATAATACTGAATTTCGTTCACACGGAAACAGGCTGGGGAAATCCCCTACGACCACATTGCGAGATCGAAAATTTATACCTCAGGGAAACAACGGAACTACCAGAGGGAAATCTCAAGGTTGAATTTCAATACAATTTTGATGAAGATGGCTGGTCCCAATATGATAAAACGCATGTGTTAATGGGGATGGTAATAATCGATGCAGGGGGAAAATTATGTGAATCGACTTTAAAGGAAACCCATACGGGAATCGCAGCCATTTGTAAGCCTTATAATTCAAACAATAACAATCAGGAATGACGTGAAAGCACAGTTTAAAGACGGATAACAGCGGTATTTTTCAATTAGATCGATTTTTAAGAAGATAAATTGAACTGTTTTTTGAAATAAATCCAGAGGGATAGCACAAAATGAAACGCTTGAGAAAATTGTTCGTATTATTATTCATTTTCAGCTTAATTTCCATTACTTTTATCGGGCTCTTCGAGTTTCAAACGACTGATCGAAGTATACCCGAGGAAATTCCCTTAACCTCCGCGGCGATTTTAATTGATGGAAATGCACAGCTTGCTGCCGCGAATATGTCGGCAGGGGCGGACGGAACCGAAAGCAATCCATACGTGATACGTGATCAGGTGATAAATGGAGGGGGTAATCCTTGTATCTCCATTTCCAACACGGATGCCCACTTCGTGATCAAGAATTGTACGGTGTATAACGGTGGCTCTGGGATTTATTTTTATAATGTAGAAAATGGGAGGGTAATTAATAATACGGCCCGGGATACTTCGGATTACTATTTAGGAGGAATTGGAATTCTTCTTAGGGGCAGTAGATATAACACCGTCGCCAATAATACGGTTTATAACATGGATGGCATTGGGGATCCTTATTCTGGAACGGGTATTATGGTATATCAATCTTCCATTAATAACACACTGACAGGTAATATCATCTATGCAAACTCAGGAGGATTAGGTGGGATGGGTGAAAATTCGGGGAATGGGATCAGTTTGATAACTGATTGCGAAAATAACACTGTGGATGGGAATATCATTCATAGTAATGTCGCTACGGGTGATAGCGTTAGGTGCGGTAATGGAATTCTGTTGTACGATAATTGTGATCAGAACACGCTGATAAATAATATTATCTACAACAATAGTGGGGCTGTTGAAGAGAATTCTGGAAATGGAATCGCGTTAAGGTCGAGTTGTGATGGCAATACCTTGAAAGGGAACATAATTTATAACAATACGGTACATCCAAACCCAGATTCATCAGGATGTGGAATCTCGCTGAGACAAAGTTGTTATGATAATCTCATGATTTCTAATATCCTCGCCAACAATTCTCGCGCTGGGATTTTTCTCGGATTAAACTGCGATAGAACTAGGATTATACAAAACCTCATTAAGTTCAATGCAGATTTTGGGGTGAATGTGAATATCTCCACCACGGATGATACATTTATCTATTATAACATGTTCTGCAAAAACTCCAATGGAAGCATACTGGTTTCTGACCAGATTGGTGACTGGGGTATCAATACTATCATATTAGCTAATATATACGAATGCGACGAGTCCGATTATGATAATGATGGATTATTCAACTGGGAAGAAGTATTGTTGGGCACACAAATATATTCAATTGATTCGGATAATGATGGGCTAAACGACACTGCTGAAGTACAGCTTTATAGCACAAGTGCAATTCATCCAGATAGTGATGGAGATGGTCTCTCCGACGGGATCGAGGTGCTAACTTTGGGTACGGATGCGACCAACGCCGACACTGATGGAGACGGGCTCTCCGATGGGGGCGAAGTATTGACCTTGGGCACGAACGCAACCAACACCGACTCGGATGGGTACTCGGATGGGGCGGAAGTCGCCGCGGGCACCGATCCGTTGAACCCCCGTGATTATCTAGGACTAATTTCTCCGCCAGATGATGCTTTGTTGTTCGTTTTTCTCTTAGCTACTGTATTGGGAGTTTATGGGGCAGTAATTACCGTTGCCTTCTTGAAAAAAGGACCAAAAGCAGGAAAAAATCTATCTAAGTAATCATCATAGATTTTTAACCTTTTTTTTAATCAGAAAAAATTCTTTTTTAATTAGTCAAATAAATAAAGGTTTAACGGATTTCAGTTATTAATGGGTGAATATTGTGTTGTCACGCAAACAAATCCTTAATAAGTTGAGGGAAGAACTGCCCATTCTAAAAAAACAATTTAGTATCAAAAGGATTGGAGTTTTTGGGTCATATGCAGAAGAAACTCAATTACCAGAGAGTGATATAGATATAATTGTTGAATTTGAAAAGTCTATTGGGTTAACTTTTATGGATTTAATCGATTATTTAGAAAATCTATTCAGAAAGAAAGTAGATATTTTGACTTCAGCGGGATTAAAGAGTATCCGGATAAAAAAAGTTGCAGAAGATATTGAAAGCAGTATCGTTTATGCCTAAAAGGGGAAGATATGAAGCTCTTAACGATATTAAGGAAGTAATTGGAAGAATTGAGAACTATAATGAGAAACTAGACAATGACCGTTTTTTAGAAGGAGACCACTTATTATGAGGTTGTTTTATAAAGGGATTTATTCTTTTAATAAACTTATATTATTCATAAGATACGGAGTGGAATAAATTGTTTAATAAAAAGGCTTTACCCCTATCTATAATTGTAGTAAGTCTACTATTGATAATGATGTTTTCAGGGATACAACCAACAAACGCTTCATTTTCAACAGCGCCAATCACGGATTCTGGGAATGATGTGTTCAGGATCAATATTATGGACCCTTCTGACAATGCAACGGGAGATTACATGGATTCGATCGACCTTACGGGTCTCACACGTTCTGGACAAATAATCACAATTAACTTTCAAGGTAGTTGGCCAACTGGAATATCTTCAAATGCTAGTTGTTTGGTCTCTGTTGACACAGATGATAATGATTTTTGGGACTATTTTGTTCTCTGGTGTGCAGCAATTCCTTCAGCTAATTCGGTCGTTCTTTTCAAGAATGCATCTGCTGGCTATTGGGATGGAACAGGATGGAATTTTAATATCCTCTTAGCCACGAGTATAGGATCTGCATCAGGGACGTCAATTACCTTCACAATTCCTGCAGGCGCCTATACAGTATCAGCAAGTGATGAGTACGTGATTCAATGTACCAACATGGACGCCAATTATATGTACTATGATTGGGCACCTGACCAAAATCCATCAAATAATGCACCGGTACTATCAACTGGAGGAGTTACCCCTACATCAGGAGTTTTAGCTACAGTCTTCAATTATTCTGTAACTTACACAGATGCGGATAACGATCCACCTACTAACATGCAAGTCGTGATAGATGATACTGCTCACGACATGACTAAGGTTGATTCAGGGGATAATACATACACGGACGGTTGTTTATATAACTATACAACCACGTTAGGTCAAGGAGGTCACAATTATTATTTCATTGCTAGTGACGGGAATGATACAGCTCGACTACCGGCGAGTAACTATTATTGGGATCCAAGTGTTGGTACAACTCAACCAATTTTGTCTAACGCGTCTCTAACCCCTGATTCCGGGACAATGGAGGATTATTTCACATTTAAAGTAATTTACACCGATCCTGACAATGATCCACCTACGTTTGTCTCTCTTAAATTTGGTTCGTCAATAACTTATCCGATGACAAAAGAGAATCATAATGATAATGATTATACTGATGGTGTCACTTACAGAACAACATGGATGCTAGGTGAAGGCATAACGCTCTATTATTACGAAGCTAGTGATGGTGGGGCAACTACTAGACTACCTGGTGCGGGATCGTACTCAACACCCTATGTCAGACGAACACTCAGACTTTATAGTCTGGATTGTTCACCACTTGATGGCTATAAAGCGACATTGTTCACTTTTACCATAAGATACGAAGATCCTCTAAATACATCTCCCACTTATATAAGAGCTTACATTAACGATGTTCCATATGACATGAGCAAAGCAAATCCAAATGATCACAACTACGTGGATGGATGTATCTATAATTATAGTACTTTTCTAACCTATGAGAATAATCATTATCGATTCCAAGCAAGTAATGGGACTCATGTAGTAATGAATCCCCACAATGGTGATAATGTTGCGGGACCGATGCTTTGGGATGGTGATCGGCGACCTACAATACCTGGATTTACATTTCCCTTTGTAGTACTTATTTGTGGATGTATTGTAATGACATATTTCCTCATGAGACGTTGTCTTTTCAACCCACCCAAAAACATCAAAATATATTAGAATTCAATTCTCATTCCCCTTTTTTTAATGACGTAAAATTGGAATTTCGCGACGTTAATAGTTTTCAACTATTGCCAGAATCTAATAGTATCCTTTTGTAAAATTAATAAAAAGTGCTTAGAGAGGTCATAATTCCAATCGTCAAGTAGATCAATAAGCCTAGGTTGAATGAAGTCAAGAGTTGCAGGTTCAATTGCTAGATAGATAACTTGTATTTTAAACTTCTTCCAAAGAAACGTGAAATCTTTATCACGAGTAATTAGTATTAGAGTATCCTGCTTTACATTTTTGGATAATTCCCCGTTCTTAATCCCTAACCAATTTAATTCTTTAATTGTAGCGCATTGAATCTCACGATCAGTGAAAATCTGTTTAAGTTTGACTGGTACATTCTCATCCAGTAGGAACTTTACTTTCTTTAGAACCATAGATGACAACCTCACCAGCAATCATTTCTTTAGCATAGGCAATAATTTCCTGAATTTGTTCGCGAGTTATTGATGGAAAATTCATTAGAATTTCGTCAAAGGATTTTCCCTCTTTTAGCCAGTCAAGGATATCTAGTACCAATACTCGAGTTCCTTTAATGGTGGGTTGTCCCCCACATATCTCAGGATCGCGGACTATATGTTCAAATTTACTCATAATTCATCCATTCTAATATTCTATAATAATTAATAAAACAGGAGCTAATAAAATGATATCTAATTTATCGAAGTTCAAATTTTTTTATTGAATAAAACAAAAAAAAGTAAGGAAAACTATCTCGAGAATATATGGATGAGCTGTGAGAGCCCTGCTGCGGGCCAGCCCATATTTTGCTGAAGGGCATACTTAATATTATCGACTTGCCGTTTTCCTGTTTCACCTTGGAACTGCCAGAAGATTTCAGCAGTCATCGCAATCCCGGTCGCACCGAGGGGATGCCCCCGTGCTATGAGCCCACCACCTGGGTTGGCAGAGATCTTCGCATTCAGTTCAGTTTCACCCTCTTCGATCATCTTACCCCCTTCTCCTTTTTTGCAGAATCCGAGATCTTCGTAATGGAGTATTTCAGCGGGAGCAAAACAGTCATGCACACAGGCTAGGTTGATATCTTTCGGCTCGATCCCCGCCATTTTATACGCCCCTTTTGCACATCGACGGGTCTGTTCAAAAGAGAGCCAATCTTCGGTGGGATATTCACCTGCGGATGAAACTTGTGATGATGCGGCGATATAGACGGGAACCTCAGCGTATTTTTTTGCAATGTCTTCGCTTGCTAAGATCACGGCAGCAGCCCCATCGGTAATCGGGCAGCACTGTAATTTAGTTAAGGGGGTTGAGACCAACTTGTTCTTCGGAGTGTTTGGGTTCATAACTTCTTCTAAGGTTCGCTCCTGTTGAAATTGCGCATAGGGATTTTTAGCCCCATTGTTATGGTTTTTCACGGCGACTTGAGCGATTTGCTTATAGGTTGTTCCGTATTCATAACAATGGCGGTTCGCCATAAGCGCAAAGATGCCTGGAAGTGAAACAGCGCCAAAGCTCATTAGTTTCGCATCGAGATCCACAGCTTTCATATCAAGAAGGATAGAAGTCTGCGCTCCAGTCACTTCCGCCATTGAAGCCCCATACATTTTCTCAATCCCCAAGCAGATCACTAAATCATAAAAGCCCGCGGCGATTGAGAGGTATCCTTCTCTGAGACATGTGCTACCGGTAGCACAGCCATTTTCAATCCGTGAGATGGGAATTCCCAATATCCCAATGTCACGCAGGGTCTGATGCATGGCGCCTACACCACCTGTGCTTCCTAAATACCCAGCTTGAACATCTTTTTTATCGACTTTCGCGGAATCAATCGCGTTTTGACAGGCTTCAGCCCCAAGGTCGGCAAAAGATCGACGGGTTTGTCGCCCGAACTTGGTCATTCCAGCCCCAACTACTGCAACTTTTCTCATTTTCTCACCTCAATTCTCCACAGGTCTAAATGCGTAATAGTTATTTTTTATTTCTTCTAATTTCCCTTCAGAACCACAATTCGGACACTCGGTTACTGCAGGAAAGAACCGTTTTTTACAGTTTTTGCAGGTATTGGCATCACTAACAATTTCAAATTCAGTCCCAATCCGTTTTTGCAGCGTCTCATCGCTCAAGGGGTCCACATCAATCAATATCGCAAACATCTTGAACCCCTCCGGAAATTCAATGATTCCATTCGCGTAGGGGGGGGTCACAATCCCTTTCACCAGTGGTTTAATATATGTGATCGAATATGTGTAGAGTTTCCCTCGCTGACTTAATGGGATTTGCTCAACCGTCCCATCAGCCATACAATCGGGACAGTTTTCTCGGACGGGATAATATATTTTGTCACATTTCTGACATCTCGTCACTCTTAATTGCTTTCCTTTTTCGGTTTTCATAAATAAACTCATTTTTCAACCTCCAAATCGGGTAATGAGAAATTTTCAGGCTCTTCGCCTTCCTCAACGCGTTCAATGCGTGCGTGAGGTAATTTGATAATTTCGTTTTTAACTTTGGTAACTTCTCTCGTTGCCTCTGCATAGATAAATCTATCAGAATCTTTACCCCTCCATATCCAAATAATATATTGGACGGGATCGGCGATAATCGCCACCATCTTACTATTTAAGGTAGTCACCTCTTCCATCCCATCCTTCTTAACTTCAAATATTTGAATGGCGGTCTTATTCTCAGGCACTTCACCTTCTAATTCAACTGAAAGTTCCGGCCGTTCAACCATAATCCAACGACAATTAGGATTCGGACAGTACTTTCTAATTAGCTCCTTTTTTCCTTTTACAGATTTATACTCCTCAAAGGTTGTAAATCCACAATTCGGGCAACTTCTTCCTTTAACTACTTCGTCGGCTTTCTCAAGCACAGCCTTTTTGGGAATTTGGTCTTCCAGTTCTTGAATCTTAGTGTTTAATGCGAGAATCTTGAGATTTAAACTATTAATTTCTTCATTTCGTTCTCCAATAGCCTCAAGGTTTCTTTTCCCTTCTTCTTGGAGCTCGCTAACTTTGGTTTTAAGGCCAGTAATCTCTTTTTCATTTTCTGAAATTACCTTATCTAATTTTAACTTTTTTCTCTCCCAGTCCGACTGTTGCGTCTCCCAATCCGATAATTGCGCTTCTAATTTTGATTTTTTTGACACTAATTTTGAGTTCTGCTTCTTTAATTCTGTGATTTCACTCTTTAATTCAGAAACCTTATCGTTTAAGTCAGAAATTTCTTTATCAGTAAGCTTAACTTGGTCAGTCAATCGTTTGATTTCTTCTACAAAAGAAGTGTGGATATCCATCTGAGCTCCCATCGTCTCATCCCTAGTTGATACTACTTTTTCTAATGATGAAATTAATTCGTTTAAATTAGTTATTCGCGATTTGAATGCTGTAATTTGACCATCTTTATTCTTATTGTTGGCTTCTAACTCTGTCACTTTTTCTTCCAGTGAAAAGATTGTCGCATTCATTTCATCGTGAATGGCACTCAATTCATCGATTTTATCCTTCATCCGAATTAGATCGCTGCCTTGAATTCTATAATTTTTCGAGGGTGCAGACTGAATTTTTTCCCATTCAGTGTTATCTAATTCCGGTACCATTCTAGTCACCTGTAAGTCAATAATTGTTTAAACAAATTCAAGGAGGACTCAAAAAATCTCTATTGACGGTTTCGACCTCCGCTTTAAGAATTTTTGCCTCCTTTCCCATACCTATGGAAATAATACGATCATGGGAGAGCGACTCAGGGGGATCTTCATAGGTATAGTCAAGAAATACACCCTTATAGGCGTCTTCAAGATCGATGCCTAGTTGATCAATTGTTAAATATGCATTTTTTTTTGATACTCTAGTAAATTTCCTTAACATATCTTTTTTTTCCTTTATATTAGGATAATGCCAATCTAACGTCGTTTGGGGAAAGGGTATGCCATCTTTCTCCCATTTTCGTCTCATTAGTAATTCCCATAATTCGGAAAAGTTCTCTGTAAAATAACTAATGTTACGGTCGTGCCAGCCCTGGATCGACCAAAAAAGGCCTGTGGTCAGCCCAACCGTACGCAAACACCAATTGGGTTGGTCCATAAAGGTAGCCGTTTTTAAAAGGGGTGGAAATGGAGTGTAGTCGAAGATGAGATCTTTCATTCCATACAGTCGTTTTGAGTTGTACATGTTATATAAATGGAAAAATAGCTCATAATTAGATGATTCTAAGATGCAATTTATCGCGCCAGTCATACGATTTGGTCCAGTGAAATAGAGCGAGTCCGACCATTGTGGGGTGCGTTCATTCCTTATATCCCGAAGAATGTCCATTGCTTTCCAGCCGACAAAACTCATGTTACCTTTTGCTGGTAAATCGCGTAATTTAATGCCTAATTTGAGGTGGCGGCGGTCAAGTAATTCATCATCCCCAGCAACCGTCCACCAATCAACTGGGAACCCATCTTCTAAATGGCAATTCATCAGTAAGCCGATCTCAGGTTTATCGGTAAAATTATTGTTTACAATAAAGGTACTATCACAACTCTCTCCATAAACTAATTTCATTGCGCCTGATTGGAGGTCATTTCGAACTGTGTAGAATGGGGGAGATAAGCTATAGTTGACAATTTTGGTCCCATCTATCTTATCTGCCATGATTAATTTAGCGGTATCCACGGTCGATTTAAGCCGTTCCTGAGCTAATTTATAGACGTCTAGGGAGAGAAGTTTGAAGGTATCAAAAAGATAGTTCCAACCCAATTCTGTTAATATCTTCCAGATGTTAGGCATAACAGGAATGTATGGCTTCACTTCTGATTCCGGAACATCTCCATAGGTGAATGGCATTTTTCAAATCCTTTCAAATTATTTTCCTTTAAAGACTGGTTCACGCCGTTGCATGAACGCCATTAGTCCCTCTTGGGCATCTTTAGTTACCACAATCATACCGAGAGCATCGCGTTCGAGCTTTAGGCCTACATCTATGGGGGCATCGAACCCAAGATTCATTGCCTCTTTCACCAGTTTTTGATGTATGGGTGGACCTTTAGCAATCTTAAGAGCAATTTCCTGCGTTATTGCATAAAAATCCTCGAGCTCAGTTAAATAGTTGACAAGTCCCCAACTGTACGCGGTACCACCGGAAATATATTGGCTGCAAAAGATTATCTGCTTGGCGCGTGACATCCCAATTAAACGTGCCAGTCGTTGTGTCCCGCCTCCAGCCGGAATCGCACCTAATTTTAATTCGGGTAAAGCAAATAGCGATCGTTTCGTGGCAATTCGAATATCACAGCATAAGACAAATTCTAATCCCCCACCTGCAGCGTACCCATCAATGGCAGCTATGGTAATTTTAGGATACATCTCAAGCTCCCTGAACTTAGCATGAACTACACCAAATCCCGCAGACATATCAATTGGACTGGTGATATCATATCCTTTTAAGCCGCTTGTTACATCGGCTCCCGCAGAAAATGCAGGGAGTTTTCCCTCAGGCGGGTCCTTTAATTTGGCACCTTGAAATACGATTACTCTGGTTTTTCGATCTTTCTTCAGTTTCTTTAAAGCATCAAGAACTTCATCAAGCATTTTGAGGGTGATGGTATTTTTCTTCTTCGGGCGGTTTAACGTGATAGTGGTAATTCTATTTTCTACGTCCTTATCTACAAGAATAGTTCTATATTCTAACTTCTCCTTACTCATAAGATCACCTCAAACCATCGAATAGCCGCCACTGACGCTCAAGATCTGTCCGGTTATCCAACTGGATTCGTCTCTAGCAAGGAACAAGATGGCATTGCTAATGTCTTTAGGAACTCCTAGACGGCGCATTGGGTAGCGTTTTTTCATTTTCTCGACAATTTGGGGTGCAGTTTTAAAGAGAACCTCTGTTAACGGGGTTCTTGTAGTCCCTGGCGAAACCGCATTAACCGTAACCCCTGATTTCCCTAATTCTTTCGCTAGAGCTTTGGTGAAGGCAAATACAAAGCCTTTAGTTCCAGAGTAAACGGTTATTAATGGCTCACCCACGCGCCCTGCATCGGACCCAACAGAGATTATTCGCCCAGCCTTCTGCCTTTTCATTTGTTTGGCAATCGCGTGCGTGCAATTGAGCACTCCGTAGCAATTCACAGCAAATTCATGGTCCCAATTTTTCTTTTTTGATCGAATGAAATCACCGGGATTAGATTGTACGGCGGCATTGTTCACCAATACATCGATTTTTCCATATTTTTCTACTACTTCAGCAACGCCTGCCTTGACGGCATCAAAATCAGTGATATCCAATGTTAATGGATAGGCGTCTCCACCTTTACTTTTAATTTCCTCAACGACTGTTTTCACTTTTTCTTCAACTATATCGACTATAACAGGAATAGCACCTAGCTCAGAAAAATCCAAAGCAGTCTGCCTACCTATGCCAGATCCTGCTCCCGTTATGAAAATTACTTTATCCTTCATCTTTTTCACCTTTTTCAGTTTTAATCAAGAATTTTTTCAGCATCTTGAATCATTTTATCAATCAATTCTTTACAAGTAGGAATATCATTAATGCGCCCGGCGATCTCGCCCATGGGAAGTAGTCCATTTTCGACATCGCCCTCCTTCATGGTCAGGAAACCAACTCCTTCAAACCGCATCACTTCATTTTCAGAATATTTTCCACTCAAAACCCGTTCTTGGAGTGATTGAGCATAGTGGTTTCGCCAATACCGCATATTCCCTATCAGCCCTTGTGTGACGAGTGTGTCCTGATCTTTTGATCGGACAATCACATCTTTGGCCCCTTGCACAAAATCAGATTCTTGTGTAGCAATGAATCGTGTACCCATTTGAATACCTATCGCTCCCATTTTTATGGCAACGGCAAGTCCGAGCCCATCTCCAAAACCTCCCGCTGCAACAACGGGTACTTTCACCTTTTCGAGTACCGCGGGGAGCAGAACTATGGAGTGGACGCCAATAGGATTAATATGACCGCCGCCTTCATGTCCTGAGGCAACAATTATATCAGTGCCAACCTTTTCTGAGTGAATTGCATGGGATACTGCAGGTACAACTTGGATGTGGGTCATATCAGGGGCTCCGCGGCGGATTCGTTTAATATGGGGCTTTGGGTCTCCAGCAGATGTTATAAGTACCTTGAGCTTCTTTTTGATATCAGGATTTTCCTCCCGAATCTCAAAGATCCCTTTAAATAACGGGGTTAAAACTCCCATAGCTGTTGCTACTTTCGGAACAGGAAGATTTATCCCAAATGGTTTATCAGTCCGGGCATTTACAAATTTGATTGCTTCTTTGATCATATCCTTATTACTACCTCGCTTCTGGACACCATAATCTTCCATTTTCCCTAGACCAGTGAGGATTCCTGTAGTGGAAATGACCCCTAACGCACCAGCCTCTGAAACTGCGATTGCCAGGCGAGTTGTATCAAAGGGACCCATGCCACCTTGGATGATCGGGTGATCAATCCCAAGCATTTCGGTTAATCGTGTTTTTATCATTTCACTTTTCACCTTTCATTTAAATTTATACCCCTCTTTTTTCCCATCCCATGTTTTTTTCTTAATGGATTGATCTAAAAATTCATTCTTTAGTTTATGTTTTTGAATCCTATGTGTTGCAGTCACGTAGTTTGCGAATTCTTCCGGGGTTTTAAATTCAATATAGCGAGGAAGCATAAAATAAGCAGTCCGTTCCTTCATAAAATCAATGAGATCAAGAGCACTTATCACCGCATCTTCTTTTAAAACTACTACTATCTTCACCTCTTCATCTCCAGTTATATCAGAGGGAACAGCGAAAGCTGCGGATTGTAAAACGGAATGATGTTGATTTACGACACGTTCCACTTCTTTAGCGGATATATTTTCCCCCCGCCGACGGATCATATCCTTTTTTCGCCCTGCGAAGTATACATAACCATCCTTATCCTTGTAGCCTAAATCTCCTGTATGGATCCAGCCATCAGGCTCAGTCTTCTTTTTAATAATATCCTTCTTTTTGTAATATTCCAGAGAAATAGGTAATGAGCTTTTAGCCATAATCTCGCCTATATTTTCTGGCTTTGGGTTATGGTGATCCTTAGCTGGGGATAACTCGTTTCCGTTATCATTAACTATTTTTAGCATAAATCCCTCAATAGATTTTCCGATGGATCCTTCTTTTCCTCCTTCAGTACCCTCCTTATTTAATGTAAATCCTATACCTTCTGAAAGGCTCCAACCCTCGAAAATCTGGACATTAAATCGCTTTTCAAATTCGTTCCAGATACTCTTTGGACAACCACCTCCAAATGCTACCTTGATTGTATGTGTAGTATCAGTCTTTCGTTCGCGTTGCTTTAAGAGCAGAGGTAGCATTCCACCGACATAACAGAACGCAGTTGAATTATATTTAGCAGCTCGTTCCCAGAAATCTGTGGCGTGGAACCGGTCTGCGATAACTACTGTTCCGTTTACAAACATGGTAGGCATTATGGCTAGGAATTGGGCGAAACTGTGGAAGAATGGTAGTGGGCAATATAAAATATCATCTTCTTTAAGACCACCATCTCTTAATTCATTCCCTACTAGTAACCCTGCCAATGTAAAATATTGTCTATATAACACGCCCTTTGGTCGACCGGTAGTACCGCTCGTATACATTATCTCCATAGGCTGAAAGTCTCTTACCTTTACAGTGGGATTTTCCTTATTTGAAGCTTTAATTTCTTCATAACTAAGATAGTCGAGAGTGGCGGTTTTTGGAGCATTGTATACAATTACGGTTTTTATTTTCTCGACCCGTTCTTTAATTGCCTCAAATGCTTTTAAAAACGAATAATCTATAATGATATTCTCCGAATCACTATCATCTAAAATATATTGTAACATATCACCCTTCAAGTGGATGTTAATTGGGATGATAACTCCCCCAATTTTGGCAATTCCAAACCAGCAATCGAGGAACTCAGGAATATTTGGAAGCATAACAGCTATTTTTGGTTTTCGTCCCAAGTTCAATTTTAAAATCCCATGAGCGATTCTATTAGCACGTTCATTAATTTCTCTATACGAGATTTTTTGATCTTCAAAAATTACAAAGGTTCTAAACTGATTCTCCTTAGCTTTCTGTTCTAACACTCTTGGAAGAGTAGCGTTTCTCAATCCAAAGGACTCTAATAATTCAAATATTTTTTCACGTTTACTCAAGATTAATCGTCCATCCTTAATTTCAATATAAACCTTATCATCATGATTGAACGGGAAACTTGGGTCTTTCGCAATTTTACTGGGGATATAAGCATATAAGCTCTCATAATCTTTACCTTTATACTTCTTTCCTGCTTTTTTGACTGTAATTTTTCCCATGACCTTCTCAGGTAGTACCCTCTTTCTCTGTTGTTCGTTCCGACCCATTTTCTCAATAACTCATTTGTATTTTTACGCACGTAAAAACAGGTTTATAAATAGATATTATACAAGGATTTTTAAGAGTTACGGTCGCAAAAATCTTTGAAATAATTTGAGATTTAGACGACTAAATGAAAATTATAAGAGATGAGATGAAACCGAAAAATGTTACAAGTGGATTTTTTTTGGACCTTTGCAATTGGAGCACATTTCGCAGTAGCAGCAGCAAGACAGCTGAAAGATCTTCCAGAAGAGAATAAATTTGTAAATAAATATTTCCTAACCCTGGTATTATTCATGGCAATCTTTTTTGGAGCAACTGGTATGGTATTATTCATGAACTTTCCTCATTGGGAAACAATGCAAGTGTTCTGGGTGCATGCTGATATTCCATTGTGGTTTGTCCTCCTGTGGTTTGTGACCAATGTCACGAACCCGATTCTCGCCTATGCCATCTGTTGGTATTTCATAAGGAAAGGAAATGAATTCATGGCCCATATGCAGTATGTCATTGGCTATGCGATTTTCTTCTTTATTCTAATATTTGGATGGGATGGAATGGCTTGGCAACGATTCACATATGATGCGACAGTCATGGGAGTTCCTTGGACACCGGGAGCAACGATGGGATTAGATTGGTTAGGGAGTAATGTAGCTGTTACGCTCTATATATTAGGGATTGTATTTCTACCATTATATCTACATTATACTTCAAAATGGGCGGCAGAAGGATTAAGGAATGATCCCGAATTCAAAGACAAACTTCCCGATAAGGATATAATAATACAGTTGAAAGTTGGTGTTTATGGATTATTGGGCGTTGGTGTGACATTAGGGCTTGCATTTGCGAGTGCAGGATTAGGTTGGGCATTTATTGCAGCATGGGGCGAGCCGATCAGCGCGGGTTTGGTAGGAATTGCGATTGTGGCAGTGGCATCGTATTTCGTTCTTTTTAGAAAAGGCATGCTTTTTCATAAATTTGTGGAAAAGTTCAGGAATCCTCAACTTTAATACACAATATATTCCATCTTTTCTTTTTTTTATTTTTAGTAATAACTTCCTATAATATATTCAATTGAAAAATTCAGAAATCCTTAAATTTCAACCAAAATATATTCCATCTTTCCCTTTATTTTAAAGAACACCTTTTTAGGTTAAAAATTTCTTATATTTTTTAATGAAGTAAGGGAGTATGAATTGAAATGGAATATGAGAGAGATTATCAGACCAGTTATTTTCACAAAGCCGCAAGAAAAAAGACAACCAAAGCATTTAAAAAAGCGTTCCGCATGAAGAAAGCCCCAGAGATCGAATATTATGGGATAAATGTTACAGCGAACATTAATGAATTAAAGATGTCGATGGAAGGTAAAACGAAGCCGGAAGTTCATCAAATAAAAGAACAAATTAAATATACAGAATGGCGTGCAGCATTTGGAACCTTGATTTCAATAAAATTAGACCCCCCTGTAAATCAATTAATTTGCCAGTCAGATCTAAAACCAGTTGGCGAGATTGAGGGGATGGTTCATCAGCTCTTAGCAATTTTGGATCTCCAAATTCCAAAAGCCGTAATATACGGACGAGCCGCAAAACAAGTCCGAACGGGTGGTGGAAAAAAGGGTTTTACCCCGTATCCTCATAAAATTAATGGACTTGAAGAATTTGAATCCTCAGATATTAATCTTCTTCAGCAAGCTTTAACGCAAAAGGGGAGTTTGTTTAACATCTTTGAAGCCGTTCGAGAGGGTCAACCGGCTCTGGACGCGATACAAGCCTTATACCCCGCATTAGAAGCGAAGCAACCAACCGGCGATTCCTTTATTGACACCTTAAACGGAGATAAATACTTGATGAAGTACTTTCATAAGGTCGCCCATTATGGGGAGGCCAGCGCGTCCATTATGAGAGGCACCACAACCCTAACACATTATGGCAAAAGTGCTACGGACGTCTCGACAGTTTGCGCCCCGCTAGAAGGAAAAACGGTAGTCAGCATATTTAATTATAAGGGCGAGGATAGAGTTTCTTCCGCCTTTGCTTTTAAAATGCTTCTGGATAGTTTCAAAGGAATATTAGGGATATAGAAGAACCAAAAATTTTGCACTTAGATCGTTTTAAATATTGAGAGCCCGCTTACATTTACTCATGCTTTTAACAGATATTGAACAGATAATCGTGGAAGTTCCCATTCCAAAGCCGGGATTAGCGACGTCAATAACAGCAGGGTTTAAGCAGAGGGTCGCGAGGCATGCCCTGATTAAAATCTCGACAGATGAAGGGATTGAAGGGTATGGAGTGGGGACGATTGTTGGGCAAAGTATCGAATTTTTGAAGTTGGTTCCTACTAAATTATTGGCAGGCATGATTGGGGAACCTTTCGGTGTTGAAAAGGTAATGGGGGTTCTAAGAATTGCCTCAGAGATAGGTCCGCGCCCATGGAGCATTGAGATGGCGTTGTGGGATATTATTGGGAAAATTTGTAAGCAACCGGTTTATAGGTTGTTGGGGGGCTTTCGGGATAAGATTCAAGCCTATGCCTCGACCGCTGAATTGAAAAAGCCTGAGAAAATGATCAAAGACGCTCAAGAAGCCGCTGAAATGGGATTTAAAGGAATTAAACTTCGTGGAAGAAGAAAGACTATTGAAAAAGATATTGAACTCGTGAAGGCGGTTCATGATGCGGTGGGCGGAGAAATCGCGATTATGGTAGATGGAAACCAAGCCTGGGGTCATTTACCTCCGATTTGGAGTGTTAAAACAGCAATTAAGTTGGGGAAAGCCTTAGATCGCATTGAGGCGGCTTGGTTTGAAGAGCCGTTATACGAGAAAAATATCGAAGGGATCAAGAGATTAAGAGATAATATCGAAACGCCCGTAGCTGGAGGAGAGCTCGGAAATAGCATGTATTTTTACCGGGATATACTGGTAAATGATGTCTATGATATTATCCAAGCAGATTTATCCTTCTCCGGAGGTATCCTAGAGTGCCGTAAGATCGCGGCTATGTGTGAAGCGTTCTGTAAGAACTTCATCCCTCATTGTTGGAATACAGGTCTGGCAATAGCAGCCAGTTTGCAGGTGATTGGGGCGACTCCCAATTGCCCGTGGCTCGAATACCCCTATGCACCGCCTTGCTGGACCCCTGATGTGCGAGACGCAATCCTAACTGAACCAATTACATTAAATAAGCGGGGGTATGTTGAGATTCCAAAGAAGCCGGGGCTGGGTGTCGAGCTGAATTGGGATGTAATCGAGAAGTATCGAGTCAAGGAAACGAAAGCCATTCTTGAGTAAAATACATTCTTATTTTTTTCATTCTTATTTTATAACACAATATAGATATGTAATTAGGAGTAGTATGTTTTGCCTCAGCATAATTACGAAGAAATTCCAGACAGTTACAAAAGTAAAGAGTATTTATTATTATGTCCGCACGCTTTCCGTTTATTTAGAGAGCTAGGTCTCGAGTATGTCGAAGATGTGTATCCTGAATATAAAAATATCCTCCCTGAGGCGACACAATTTCGATTTGGAAACATGATCCATACAAGTAAGGAAATTATGCAAGGCAAGATTTCGCCCGAGGACGCAGAGAAGATAGTACTTTATACTATCCCGCATGTGATGAGTGTACGAGCTGATCTACAAATTGGCTTATTAAAACTTCTGTATGGGGATAGTGTGGATATTTCGTTCCTGATTTTGAATGATGAAAACAATGAATTATTCCACGTTACAAATTTACATGCGGAAAATGGGATCCCTGTAGATTGGTGGCACGTCGATTCCGAAGACGAACTGTTAGAACGTCGGCATATAAAGTATGGTTATAAACTAAGAGAAATTCCAGCCCGTACCAAGAATTTTTTAAAGGCCGCAAAAATGATTAGAGAAACCCTTATGGATATTCGGAATGAACGAACGCCGCAATGGTCGGATTCAATGTACTCACTCTCCAGTGTAAATACGTCCGCCATGTTTAACCTATTTGCAGAGCTCTCAAATTATGAATTGTTCAACATGATTTGGATGGGCATGAATAGCAAACAAGTTTATAAAATGCAAGACCAGGTGTTTAATTTGTATCCCAGTCCCCCCTTAATTGGTACCTTGGCCTATTTATCCCGTAGTGAGTGGACTTCAAAATTAGTCGGTATTTCATCGGGACGCCGTTTAGTTTTACATCAAGTGGAGGACTTAATTATAGAATGGATATCGGAAAAATTTCCGGAGGCCCTCTCTACTATGTTGGTAGAGCAATGGAAAACCGGCATCCCCAATCCAAAGATGACAATGGACTGTGAAATCCCAAACAAGAGAGAAGGTTTGCTTGATGAATCCGGAGATCTCGTTAGAAACTACCCCAATGGGCAACGCCTAACTTTAGAAGATCTGGAGATACCCGAAGACGAGGCTTATAAGGGTTATCTGACCACGATCACAGATGAGGATCCTTTGGATTTAACAGTCACTAAAAATAATTTAATTTCAAAAAATATGGGCAGATTAACCGAATTCTTTTGAATAATCAAACCAATTTTATTTTATAAGAAGACTAAAACTTAATTAAGATATTCATAAAATAACTATCTACTTGAAAATTTTCTGGAGTTACAAGCAATGAGTATTCTAGTTTTTATTTCGTATGCCACGAAGGATGCAGAAATGTTTCAAATCAAGGTGATTGCAGAGGCATTGACAGAGTGTCCAGAGATCGAAGATGTATTATATTGGCAAGAGGATTTGCATGATGATATTTATGCATATATGGATGAAAACGTTGGGAAATGTGATGTTTTCGTTTTGTTCTGCTCTCCAAAGGCATTGAAATCAATCCCCATTGGGAAAGAATGGCGAGCCGCAGATGCCTTAAACAAACCGATTATCCCCGTATTCACAACACCAGAACACATTCCTCCACTTTTAAGGTCAAGGCTAGGGATTCAAGTTGATGTGTTCAACGTTGAAGATAATATAAAGAAGCTCCGTAGATTAATTTTGAAAAAGGCCCCCAAGGACGAGTTGGGAGTCGAACTGGAGTTCAAGCTTCTTAAGAATGTAGCTGAAAAGATATACAGTGATAAATCAGCTCCATTCATCATGCCATTACTCAAATTCTGCAATGAAAATAATTTGTCCGTGAAGAATATTTTAGTTAGATCAGTTGATGGAAAAAGAATTGCAGATGATTACTTTGATGAGCCTGTTTCGAAGATAATTAACGAGTTCGGAACGTCATTTACGATTATAGTAGAGAAAATGCAGATTGTTGCGAATTTTAAAGTGTGTATGATTGGGGAAGAAAAGGCAGGAAAATCAAAATTATTACAGTATTGTGTTGAGTGCAGTTATGATGAGGAGTATGTTCCGACAGTAGGGGTGGATTACTGGGTAAAGCCATTCCAATACCATACGGAGGATAGAAATTTCGATATTTCTCTATTGTTTTGGGATTTGGGCGGTAGCTTCGACCAATTTGATGCGAAGAAAATGGATTTAATTGATGAATTATTTAACGAAACCGATGGAATCATTTTGGTAGGGGATGTAACAAACAAAGACTCGTTTGAGCAACTTCAATCCAGCTGGTTACCCAACATCCAGAAGCATCTTAAAAAAAAGGTGCCAATGATTTTGCTGGCTAATAAAGCTGATTTGAAATTGGCTGTAACAAAGACTTCTATTACAAAATTGGCAAAAAAAATGGGTATCTATGAGGTATTTTATACCTCTGCGAAAACGGGAGAAAATGTCGAGGAATCCTTCAAGGCATTGATCGGACCAATGGTTGGGCAGGCTTTAAAAGTCATCTAACTATAAGGTTACACTCCTTTCTATTTCCAAAAGCAAGTTAAGAGGGGGTGATGGATTTTTGGAGATGTTTTTGGTACTTCCGTTTGAAGATCCCGAAGCAAATTTGAACGATAGCCATAACTAACCAGAGTATTAAGCCTATTCCAAACGCGAAAAGCTCGCCAGTTACGCCGAATTCCGCAGCAATTGCAGTTATGTCGCCGATTAGGGATGTGATTACAAATCCAAAGATTAAAATCGAAGCAGGGAGACCAATGTTGATTATACCTCCGAGGAGGGGTCTGCTCATCGCTAAGATACAGCCGAAAATGAGGATTGAAAAGACTATCGTTGTACCGAGTGGAAAAAAATCAATGAATTCTGATAGTAAGATAGACGCTGAAATCTCTACTGCATTTGCTTCAGGAAAAATTACCGCCAGTGGAAGGAAGAGACTTACAGCAATGCAAATTTGGGTGACACCTATACCACCAAGTTGAGAACTATAAAGAACCAAGAGCTTCTGTTCATTTACTTTGGGAACAGAGGATTTATTCTTTCTATAATCATGAAGTGTGTAGATGAAAATGGGGAGGGCAATGGCTAACCCGACTAAAATGAAGAAGGGAATTTCAATCCATGTATTAAGGGTGTCGCGCCATGCGCTACTCGAGAACATAGTATATACATCGCCTTCCAATTCCACCATCACGAGATAGGTGATTTCTGCGTTGACCGGAAGGTTATCAATCTCGATTGTCCAGTGAGTTTGATTGATCTGGGTCATATTCACTTCGTCCCATGCAAATCCCATGACTTCATGATGATAGCCTAGAACAACATTGGAAACGGAAGTTGCGCTCGTCACATTTACAATCACTTTTAGCTTAGAACCAAAGAAGGTGGATTCAATGCTCCTAGTAAGATCGATCTCCGGGGGGGCTGGACCGTTTCCCATGGTGTAATTCAACCAATAGAGGATTGTACCTTCTATTGGCTTCATAAGAATGCCATGGTGCCCACCAGGACTCATGCTCATGCCTTTCGTATCATTGTGGGTAGCATGGAAGGTGCTATTGAAGGTTTCAAGTGGGAAGAAGTCGTCGTTGGTTCCACAGATGAAGAGAGTCGCAGGGTTATTGGTTGTATTGACATAGTGAATGGGATCGAAATATTGCACAAGATCCGAGTAAGGGGGCACGGAGATATCGTATTTATTCGGATCCACCACAAAATTAGTTATGGACCAAGGGGTGGCGAAGGAAATATCGAGATTGCCAGCGGCAATCACAGGGATCGCCGATCGAACTCCCTGCCAATACACATTGGAGGCAAACATCGTGGTCAATCCCCCATAACTTCCTCCAGACATCGCAATGCGGGTGGAATCCACAAACGATTGGTTGATGAGTACATCCACAGCTCTCACAGCAGCACGAGCTATCAAATAAAAATGAGTATGATTCAAGATGTCGGGAGTTATTGTGCCCGAATAGTTAGATAAATCAGGGATTATCCACTCTTGTGTTGGGGGAGGCCCCCCTGAACTGCCATGCCCGGGTAAGTCAATAACTAAGCAGCTATAGTTATAGGACGCAGCAAGGTAACCAAGATCCATCATACCAGAGTGACTTCCCCGAAGACCATGGATAAGTACGACCGCGGGAAGGTTTGTTAGTTGACCAGAACTATTATCGGGAATGATGAGAGCTGCATAACAACGAAGCTGGCTGTCATTCCAAGATTGACTGGTGTAATACAAATATTGAATAGTAAAATTTTTCTGATAGTCGACCTCCCAATTGTATTCCGTCTTTTCGATTGTAATATTTAAGGGGATTTTTTGAATTTCTGAAAGATTCCAAAAAGAAGGAATTTCATTAGCTTGATTTACATTTAAGTCTAAATTTTGATTAATTGAATTAATAGAGGGAGAATCCGCCGTTAGAAAAAACTGAAGTGAAGAGAGGATAGTAAAAGTGATGAAAAAAATCAGTAGAATTTTGGAGAAAGAATTGGAGCGTTTCATATTCGCATATATACATAAAAGTGTATTAGTATTTTTTGATTTTAGTATATAAGTTGTCTTTCATTCCCACTTTTTAAGTGAATAAATACAATTAAATTTGATACGTCCCTATTAAAAATAAGATTTAGTTCAAACAATAGGTGATAATATTGACAGAAATAGTAATGTCACTTTGGGCACGGATAATGGCTTTTGTTGCAGCGGTTTTATCAGGGCTCATCTTCGTTCTCGGTAGTTTACGGACAGTTTTTTTTGGAGAAAGTTTTGCAGGATACATACAGGATTTATTTCCAGCAATCGGAGATCCCCTAGCTCAAGCCCTCGAAACGTTAATGCTGGTAGCCAATTTTGCAGGATGGATTATTTTATTTGCTGCCGTTTTGATAGCAATTGGAAGATTGCATATTGCCAAACTCATTTTATTCATCGTTATTGGAGCGGGGCTGTTTAGTTTTTTCATCCCTGTTATTGGTGCTTTGACTTCTCCTGGGATTACAGGTGATGAATTATTAACAGTTTTACTCAATGGCGATGCCACGATGTACTTGGTAGCCGTTCTATTTGGTATCATTGCCAAGCTCAATTGCGATAAAGCAACCTAAACAAGCTAAAATCTTCCTTTTTTTTTATTTAACCATCTAGGTTTTTGTATGGCAACGCAAAATAAAAACTGGCTGACATTTATCGTTGTTTTGCTTTATATTCCATATGTCCTTCTCTACCTCTTTGAGCAACAATATAATTACCTGCGCTATATTGAAGGACTTCCTGCAATAGTGGCGATTATTATCTTCTATAAATTTGGAGGCTTTTCAAGGGAGGATTTATATTTAAGTAGGAAAAAGATTTCGAGAGTTGGAGTCTATTTAACAATTATAATACTAAGTATCTTTGTTATTATAGCTTTTTTTGGTCAGGCGGGAGGATTTTCGATAGAAACATTCCTCTTCACAGCACCAATGAGTGCAATAACACAAGAATTATATTTCAGGTGTTCGCTCCAAGTGGCATTTGAACGAATTCAGCATTTTTCGTATCGAAAAGCAAATATGATACATAGTATTTTCTTTATCGGGTGGCATTTACGTTTATTTTTGGAGACCACAAGTCCCCTTGCTTGGATTGGATTAATTGTTGGATTAGGATTCTTCGGACTGGTATGGGGATTTCAATCCAGAAAGGATGGAACCATTTTCTATGTGATGGTGATTCATGTTTTTGCATTAATGGCACAGTGCTTCTTTTTATGGAATCTTGGCTTTTAACCAAGACCATTGGGGTCTAAAATCCATGCAGTAATATCATTCTAGGGCATTATTGATGAGGAAAGACGTGAATAATTCAAGTTCATTTTTAGACTTCAGAAAAGTCTCAAAATTTGCTACACGAATTCGAGTTAATCCTGAATCCTTCGTTAAGAACCAAAAACCAATGGATTTTGGTCTCTTAATACACTGTGAAAAGGCAATAGGAACTGACTGAGGAATAAAACCTTTTATATGCTCCATAAGTCTTACGAAAGGGACTTCAACATTTAGGTTATTTTTCGCAGAAGTTTCTGTGAAGCCAATGATATTATTTTTTGCGACAAACTCTTCAACCAGTTCTCGGGTTACGTCGGGATGGTATCCTTTATCAGCCTTTGTTGCTATCAAATAGATGGGCACTTGTGGAACAATCTCTAGCCAACTAGTCAGGTTAAGGAATGATCTATGATCTGAGAGGTCGAACGCGAGTATAACACCATCAACGCCCTGAAAAAAGTCATGAAGAAAAAATCTGAACTCTTGCTGACCACTAAGATCCCAAACTTGCATAATTTCAAATCTATCTTTAACTTTAACTTTTTTTACCTGGATGTCAAGGGCAATTGTGACATCGTGATCCTGGTAAACCTTTTTACAAAAGAAGGTTGCCAGAGATGTTTTTCCAATCCCACCATCGCCACAAATAATGATTTTTAGAATGGGAAAGAAGCTTGACCGCCGCCCCTCCTTTTCGCTGAAAATCGCATCAACTTTGAGTAATTTCTTCAAATGGTATTTTACCGTTTTATGATGTAACCCTAATTGTTTAGCGATTTGGCTTTGATAGATTCCAGGATTTTTGGTAATTAAATTCAAAACATTTAGTGTAGTTTTGCTTTTTGATAATTTTGAATCTAATTTTGCGAGAGGATTTTTCTCTGAATAAGAAAAATAGAGTAAATACTGCCCAACCCGTCGTTTTTGGATTAACTTATTTTTTTCGAGTATATCCAAATGCCAGGCAAGAGTTCCTACCGATACGCCAACGCGACGTAACAATTCATTAAAGTGTATACCAGGTTCCTTTAAAATCGAATTCATTATATTTATTCGATTTTCGTTATCTAAAACTTCGCCGTTCATTTGATGTAATCCTGAGTCTGTAGGTACATCGGATGTATCTGAATTCTTTCTACCCTTTTTCTTTTCATTCAGATTCAAATAATTCAACACCAAATAAAACCTAAAATCCTATACCCCTTCGGTTAGAGATTCCAAATTGTGAATTGTATAATAAGAATTTGAACTTTTCGAACCCTAAAATGTGATCAGATATTAGGATCTATAAAAAATGATTGTTTCACTTTTCCACCTCCTTAAAAGCAAAGTTTTTTTACCACCTATAGTTTGGATCCTGCGTTAATATGTGTCTACGAACAGTTCAAATCACAAAACATCCTTTTTGCTTTAAATTTTGACCGCTATTAATTATATCACTTAATATATTCCATAATTCTACATAGTTGAGTAGATAAATCTTAAAACTTTACTGCAAACAGATTGTTCTTTCATCTAGTTTAATCAAATCATTTTGGGGAGAAAAAAAAACGTATAAATAATTTTAAACTATAAAAACTTTTGTTAATTGAGGAGAAGTGTATCAGAAACTATTAAATTACGATTGACAAAAGAAATTTAACTAACCTAGATATAAAAAACTCAGAAAAAAGTAAAGGAAGACGGGAAAAAGAACGTGAGAAAGTGAAAGGTACTGCCCTTTCTAATTTTTGAACCCCTCCTCCCCCCCTTTTCTATTTTCCCCTGTACACTAGGGCAGTACCCACTACCTCTATTCCAATTTTGCCAAAGCTTATTTCTTAAAATTAATAATGAAAGATGAAACGTTTAAATTCATAATCTAATGTTGTTGCATTACTTATGTTTCTTACATCGGTCCGTATCACATTGATGTTCTCTGAGAGGCATATTTTTATGAAAAATCTCGATTATTTATGTATATTAAGAGAAATGAAATTGGTTGAAAGATATGAAGTTAGATGAAATTCGGCATGTAAAAGTCGCGCCAGAGATGAATCTAGGGCAATTAATTGAAGAGATGCGAACTGGTGCAGGATTTGGAGCAAAGCATCTGGCCCGCGGAGTAGATATATTCATGGACATGGTCCAAGATGCAGATTGTACTATCTTCTTGACTGTTGCAGGTGCAATGATTCCAGGTGGGATGAAACATGTTTTAATTGATCTTATTGAATTAGGGGTTATTGATGTTCTAATCGTAACTGGAGCAACACTCACTCATGATTTAATAGAAGCTTTTGGATATAAACACTTTCACGGGAGTGCTATTGCGGATGACGAAGCACTCAGTAAAGAAGGGCTCAATCGGATTTATAATGTCTTACTTCCAAATGAAGCCTATGAGATGTTAGAGGATAACATTCAGAATATTTTAAAAGAATCCTCTAAACCTGATTTCCTCTGCTCAGAATTCCTGACGTATCTTGGGGAACGATTACCTAAGAGACCTTCTATAATGAAGACAGCAGCAAAGCGAAAGGTTCCCATTTTCTGTCCTGCCATCGCGGATTCAATATTAGGATTTCAAATCTGGATGTACAGCCAAACTAATCCCATCAAAGTGGATATTTTAAGGGATCAAAAGCGGATCATTGACATCGCTTATGAGTCTAAGAAGAAAGGGGCTTTAATTATTGGAGGAGGAACGCCAAAACATTATGTGGCAATGGCCATGCAAGTCACTTCAAAAGGGTTAGATTACGCAATTCAGGTTACAACGGATAGGCCTGAACCCGGCGGAGTCAGTGGAGCCAGTTTGCAAGAAGCAATATCGTGGAAGAAAGTGGATGCAAAAGCTGAATACGTTGATGTGATCTGTGATGCTACAATTGCACTTCCGATAATGTTAGGGGCGATATCAGAGCGAATGAAAAACATTTCCCGGCAAAACAAAGTATTTGAAATTTATGAATAAAATCCCTCCATTATTTCATAGCTTTTACAATGAAACCTAAGAATTCCATAATGAGCCTGGCAGCGGTAATTGAGGTAATTTCCGAAGAATCATAAGGGGGACAAACTTCAACCATATCAAAGCCGATTATTTTAAAATTTTTGGAAATAAGCTGGAGTGAGTTCCATAACTGGCGATATGATAATCCTCCCGGTATGGGATATCCAGTTCCAGGTGCACAACTCGGATCCAACACGTCAATATCAATAGAAACATAAACGCGCTCTATTTTGCGCTCATGGAACGATTTAAATCGCTCGGTTAATAATGAAGTTAAATTGGTTTCGGTTATTGTATGTGCAGCAATGAGATTGATTTTATTTTGTTTTAAGAATTCGGCTTCTTCATAATCTACATCACGAATACCAATGTAAATTAAATCCTCTGGATTGATCATCGGCAAGTCTAGGATGCGATGGAACACGGTGCAATGAGCATATTGTTCCTTAAATAACCACTTATCATATAAATCAACATGAGCATCGAGGATAATAATTCCTATTTTTTGGTTATACGATTGCAGAAGAGAACGAATGATAGGATAAGTAATGAAATGGTCGCCACCTAGAATTACAGGTATTGGGGGATTATTATGGTTGGAAGATAGAATTAGTGCAATGATCTCGTCAACAGCTTGTAATGTTTCCTCAATTAAAGAGGGATACACTTCAATATCGCCTATATCAACAACTTTTTTCTGAAAGATATCTATTCCTGATTCTGTAAGAAGAGAAAAAAGATCAAAAGCTTTACGGATGGCAGAAGGTGCAACTTTTGCCCCAGAACGTGGGCTTGTGCTAGTTGCTTCAAAAGGGACTCCAAAAATTACGAAATCAGTATCCTCTGATATATCCGATTTCTGAATTTTATCAAACATTTTATTACCAGCCAAACACAGAAAATATAGCTAAAGAGAGAGAGTTATTATGAAATTTCCTCTATTTTTATTTTTTCGAAATCTAAAAGACTAACCTTACAATTATCTATAAGAAGCTATAAATTCTAATAAAAATCTATCAGCTTTCTATTCTAATTCTCCATCTAGCCGCATGTGGCTGCGGATAAACCCACCCTAAGGTTATCAGGCGGTACGCCCGTTGCCAGGTTCCGGCCATCCAGCACGGTAATGAGGGCTACCAAGAGATTTCTCTTGAGGTTCGTTGCTGGGTCTGGAGACCGGAAGGGAGTTACCCCGTAGTGCTTGAAGAGGTCGTAGAGTTGCGCCCACTGATAGTAGGGACTGCCCGGGTTCAAACGGGGTTTTAAAACACCCCCGACTTGTGCGAGCACCCGCTTATAGCAAGCTGGAAGGGGTTCCGTGAACCCTAAGCCTCTTCGAGCTATCACGTAACTTGCCAAAATGTGATCTGAGCAGTTAAATGACCAAGAATATTTCAATGCCCCGATGATCGTGGTGTAGGCAGGATGCACCTTGCGCACCGCAATCCCATGCCGAATACATTTCCGTTCCAGCAAGGCGAGCATGGAAATCTTGAATTGATTGAGTTTACGATTGCGTTTTTTATTGTAGGAGAAGGTCTGATTGAAGGTCAAATCTTCGATTACTAGTCCTTTTCCTTTGGTTAAACAATAATTGATGACTTTATCGAGCTTGAAGCTCGCGTAATCGTCCCGCCGGCCCTTACGGTAGGAGTGCAAGTTGCGCAGCGAGATCTGTTGATAACTTAAAAACTCGCCATGGTGATCCACATGAACCAATGCGAGGAAATTGTAGTTGAAGTCCAGCCCAACCGCCCCGTGTTGGAACCCGTATAGCAAGTCAGGTTCTGGGATTTCATAAGACACATGGGCGTAGTACCGTACCTCCCCTTTCACCAATTGCCGTTTGACGACGACGGTGTATTTATCCAGGTGGAGGAGGGTTTGAAAGGTCGCCCTTTGGGCGGGATTGATCATGATTGGTACGCGGATTCGTTTCGGAGTCCGCCCGTTGGCTTTATGGAAGGTTGAGACCCGCAGCTCCTCACTCGGTAGGAGCTTCAAATTGTTATTTTGGACACCTCCTTGTACCTTCCCATCACAGCGAAACGACGCATCCCGCTGGATTAGAAATTCCTCGCGGGAAACGTTCTGACGTATCCGTTGTCGAAACAGCCGTCTTGTGCCGAATACGATAGGTTTAAGTTCTAAGGTTGCTAGCCGATTTTGGAGTGACGACCGAACTGAAAATAATCCGGACAAGCTCCGATTCTTAGGATCTTTCGTTTTATTCTCTTCAATCTGCTGTTCCACGACGCCCAGTTTTTGCGTCAGATAATTTTTACGCTTCTTCAGCCACGTCTGCTGCTGTTCGAGTTTGATCCTATTCTCGGTCATGATGGTGTTTACGTAGGGGTTGTTCTGGCAGATTTGCATCAGCTTCTGTTGAATCCCCGATTCCTTCTTGAAGAGCAGTTGATACCCTTTCCGTTTCACCCGATTATAGAGCGTAAAAATTTCATTGAGTTGGGGGATTTGGGATACAGAGGGCTGTAAGCGAAAGCAAATAGTTGTTAGCATAGTCCTATTCCCATCAATTCAAGAGATAATTCTTGAAAGGGTTTAATGGAGGGCAGCATATAAACGTTTGTGTGGGAAAATGCGCGAATAGCTCAAATGCGCATATTCAGAAGAGCGATAAATTTCCAGCATTGACTAAAATTTTTAAATATAAGGCATCTTTTCCTCTTATAGAACGGACTGTATACAGTGAATTTCTCCCATACAATTTCACGGTCGTCAGCCTTTTCTGAGTATGTGTTCTTCACTATTTCGCAGTAAAATAGTTAAAAATTGTGAATAAAAGACTAATATAGGAACAGTGCATTAAAAGATTTAGCTTAGAAGGAGAGATAATTCATGAAAAAGTCTAAAAAGCGATTTCTGGGATTTATATTCATTTCTTTCTTCCTTGGATCATTAGTTTTGGGTATAATTTTTGAGAATCTCAAGATTAAGAACGAGGCAAAGATACAATTAGATGGGGGAGATAATTACTTTGATGAAAATGGTCCGATAGAACCCCCCATAATCATTACACAGTCTGACTTTACATTAGAAGGGCAGAATCAGACGGATTCTCTGCTATATTACCAGGGAGCGGCGTTGTATCAATCAAATTCAACTGAAGATCTTGAAATTGATACCAATGGCTGGAATGCCTCGGATATTCTTCTGAATTTCACAGATATTCACGAAGAAGAGGGTCCCATCATTGTAGAGGAACAGACACCTCCGGGAGGTTATTTACCGATTTTTAACACCTCAGGATTTGCGCAGGTAGGGATCTACGCCATGCAATTCAACGTCCCGGATGATTGCTTCATTTTCAGATTCAAGGTGTTCCTAAATTATCAAGGGAATTTTTCAGTATTTGCAAGGATTTTACCTGCAACTCTTGGGGTATCACCGCCGGCGCCAAGCAGTTCAGAGTACGTGGCAGTTTCACAAACGGTTGATTTCACAACCTACGGGACAGAAAATGTTTCCGAATGGGTTGAGTTTTTTTTCACCCCAAGGGATCTCAAAGCGCTTCTTGATTCAGATAGTACCGAGGGCAACACGTTCTTTATAGTACTGGAACCTATCGAAATGTCGGATGTTGGTGGTGGTGGGAGTTCAGGTGACGACGGAGCCTCCTTCTTACAATGGGGATACCAACTCGATGCCAATGGAGATGATGGATTTTGTTACGTCTATAACGGAAATACGTGGTCGATTATAATTATCGGGATGGGGGGGACAGTTGATCTCCTTCTCACGGATATAATGTATTCAACATTCACATATGATACTGAGATAGATATTGAATCCAGTTCCCATGATTATGTATTAGTGTATGATGAGGAACGAGGGATAGGCAACATTTATACACAAAACAACTCACAGCAATTTCAACCATCAAGCACGGGATATTTGAGAGAATTAGATGTTTATGTACAGTACAGGGGAAGTGTAATTATAACTGCTGATATTTATAACGCTTCTGAAAGTGTTTTAGTAAATCCAGGAGAGGCATTACCTGATTCCTTGCTCTTTAGTTCGGTCGATTATTCAGTAACGTCCTTGGGAGCGTCGTCTGAGTGGATATCTTTGAGATTTCCGTCTACAACTAACGACAGATCAAGCCTTCTAGATTTACAAAATACTTTCAATCATTCATTTTTCGTAGTACTTCGTGCTGTCGGTACTGGATTTCTTCTCCGTGAGAGTGTTTTATGGAGCTACGAAGAAGATTCAAACAATGGAAACGAGGGGCATGCATATTACTGGAATGAAAGCAGACCACCAGAACAATGGACATTATTTCTCAATCATACCGATGTTGGAGAGAATATTGACTTAAATGTTCGAAATATAAATATCGTTACTTATGAATTGAACCCATCGGACATGAATCTTCAGATTAATGGTACACAGGTGGAGGATTATAGTTCTTTTTATTATGGTGGGTCGTTACTCTTTAATGGTACATACAATGACAGTGGAGGGTCGCTTCTCCTTGATATAGTCTCTGATTATAATGTCTATTATTATGTAATATGGTCTGCGTTATTTACCAATCAGACCGAAGCTAATACATATTACCTTGGTAAATCACTATCAGATACAATTAACTGGAATGTGACATTATATTCCAATTTCCCTAAATGGAATTCGAGCACCGAGATTATTGGCTTATATGGGGGATGGGGGATTAATATAACATTTCCAAAAGGGAATTTAATTAGCACCGTCAAGTATTTAAGCGTAAGCTTACCAGAGAATATCTTTTGGTTTACCGATCAAAGTGGAATAACCCAGAGATTAGTTCTCCGCAATTTTTCCATCTTCTTTCCACCTCACGGAACTGCAGGACCATGGTTGATCCAAGCAACGAGTACCAACTTCATTGAAGAAATACGAACTTATAATGGAACAGACTGGGTAAATCAATTCTATGTTGGGGATGAGATGAATGTGACTGCAAAGTTACTATCTCAGACATCGGTAGAAGCTAATCTCTCAATTTATGACCGCGATAATCAAATCGTGAATACGAGTTTGAAAGGAACACCAGGATTATGGGTTGATTTTCCAATCTGGACGGTTAATAAGAATGGTACGCATCATACTGTGGTTTATTGGCATAATGGCACTCATGTTGGAATTCGAAGTCTCTCCTTAGAGTGTGTATACCATACCAACCTTTCTGTTGTCTACACTAATATAGGTGTACTACCCTTTGATCCTACAGAAAACATCTACATAGACGTTTTTTATAATGATACTGATAACAATGTGGGATTAACTGGTGCAAATATCAAGGCAAATGTATCGTTTCTAGTGAGTGAGGATACCACCGCGGGAGTTTATAATCTCACACTTCAACCGTTTTTGTTGATCAATGGAAATTATACAGCTAAAATTGAAGCAACGAAGTCTGGTTATAATTTATCGGTAGTCTATGTGAAATTTGCTGTTTATTCAAGTGTAAACGCCAGTTTGGATGCGGTAGGAGGAGTAGTATTTACAAGTGGGAAATGGTGGGTTAATCCAGATCCCTATTTTGATGATCAAACTCCACTTATAACTGTATTATATGCTAACGGGACATTTCCTTACGAGGGAATTGAGTACGCTCAAATCGTAGTTAGTCCCAACTGGACATCTACCACCTGGTTTGGGAACCCCACGAATTTAACTCCAGGATTCTATGATGTTCAAATTGATACAATGGGTTTGCATGAGGGCGACATTGGAGAAGTTTTGATCATTGCGTATTCAGGGGCGTTTGAAACTAAAGTGATTCAGATTTATGTGAATGTTACAGAAATCCCATCAAGTTTACTCTACATTGATGCGGGGCAATATAGTAACATTACTGCGTATGAAGGAGAAACGATTGATATTGCAGTGGGATATTGGGATGATTTCCATGGAAATCCCATTGTTTTTGAGAATTCCACTGCAGGGAACATAACTTGGAGCATTATTGGAACTGGAGCCAACAGTACTCTAGAGAAATCGGTTTGGCAATACGAAGACTCTATATCACTTCCAAGTTGGGGAATAAATGGAACACAAACATACCAAATTACAATAGTCGCAACAGCCGCACTGGATTATGCAACCACTGAAACAAACTTGACATTGAATGTATTAAGTAAAGAAAATACGACCCTAACACTATCTAATTGGACTGCTACGGAATATCGAGTAGGAAATAGTTTTTCAGTTTTTGCAGATTTATCCTATGAGAATGGAACAGCGTTAATAAATAAACGAGTTGATCTGAATATAACGCTCAAGGATAAGACGGGGGGAGTCATAGATTCTTACCTCGATTCACGAAATACAAATTCTACCGGAATTGCGAAGTACGAATTTCCAACGATTAATCCAGGAATTTACAATATCACAATAAATGCGTCTTATGAAGGGACTGAACAAATAGATCCCGCATCGGATTTATTAGTAGTTCCAATTAAACCAAAATATAACGTGACGCTCGAATTTCTATCAGAACTTCCGTCTGAGATTATGGTAGGGAGTGCATTAGAGCTCCAGGCGCAACTTCTCAATAATGAAACATTACAGGGAATAGCGAATGCCACGGTAGAATTCATATTATTTAATGGGCAAAATATTCTTGAAGAACGTAAGGTAACGACTGATGGAAATGGAATGGCCCTAGTTGAAATTGAGATAACAGATGCAATGGCAGACTATGTAACATTTGAAATAAGAGTGGTCTTCCCAGGATCAGCTACTAGCAACTCCGCTGAGTATACCGCGGTTACTTCAGTCAGCGTCATGACTGTTGGTAAATTAATTCTGAGGTATGTACCTTATGTTGCAGTCGCCGCAGTCGCAATTGTCGGAACGTATTTATCATATAGACAATTTGTTGCAGTCCCTCGGAGAAGACGTCGATTCGCCCGAATGGAAAAATTGGCAACGAAATTTGTAGATATTGTCAATTTACAGCATATTTTAGTACTTCATTCAGATGCGGGTACCTGTATTTTTCAACATTCATTTGGTGAAGTCACCTTCGATCCCGATTTAATAAGTGGATTTTTAACGGCTATATCTGCGTTCCAGACAGAACTCACAGCACCAGCTGCTACGAAGGTTCCATTTGGTGAAAAGGTACCTAGTGAAAAAGTCCCTAGTGAAAAAGAAACAAGAGGATTTGAGTTAAGTTACGCTAATTTTAAAATACTACTACAGGATGCAGCGAAAACCCGAACAGCACTCATCTTATCAGCAGATCCCACAGAAAGCATCAGATCAGCATTAGATGAATTTGTGGTAAAATTTGAAACGAAATATGAGAAGGATTTACGTAATTGGAGAGGGGCAATGGCACCATTCCAAAACGCAAATGAGCTAGTAGAAGCAACTTTTGAAACATCTTTGCTTTGGCCACACCGGATAGAAACATTGGATAGCGAAACTGTCAAAGGTCTTAACAGTCTGGAAAGTAGCCTCTTTACCTTGGCGCTTGAAACTCAAACAAACAAACGTTACTTCTTCTTGCCAGCACTAGTTGGGAAAGCGGGAACGATCCGGCGTGAATCTCAAATAGAAATCTTAGGTACAATTGATGACCTCCGACAAAAAGGCATTTTTAAAGCGATTCCGATAGAAAGGTTAGAAGAACAATTAAAAACAGAAGCCAATAACCAAAAACCCGAACCTGCTGCCTAAAACCAATCCTTTTTTCCTAATGTATTAAGCATTTTCATTAGGCTACGGATGAAGAATCCAATTTGAGGACCATCGGGAGCGTCCCCTGGAGATAGAATGTAAACGTTTTCAATTTTGGAAGAGATTTCATGTATGAGATTCTCTTTTTCCTGAGATTTCGCTAAATATAGAGCCTTATTATAGATTATCAGGGCGAGCTCAAACTCTATACTCTGTTTTAATGCATCCCCCAAACAAATATAAAGTTCAGCATTCTCAGGATCTAGTTTGATACCGTGATATAGATACCGGATGGCAGCAAATCCTTTCTTCTCCTGCACAAGCTTCCTAGCAACGCGTAGAATTTTCTCTGACATACATTTTTCAGCCTAGTTCGAGTTATTTATATAATCATACTTTTAATTATAGAAATATTGCTATAACTGGAACGAGTAAGAAATGCCTTTTCAACGAGTGCTTTTAGTTAAACCGCAAGGAGCAGCAGGGCTAGGCATTATTGTAGGTGCCTTAATACCATTAGGCATGGAATACATTGCAGCATGTATAGAGGACATTGCAGAAGTTCGATGTATTGATCACGATATAGATCATTTTTCGTACGCTTATTTCCGGGCGTATGTAAAACGTTATAAACCGGATCTTGTCGGGTTCTCCATGAGTGCTACTGAGCACGGAGATGGGCTCAAGTTAGCTAAAATAGCAAAAGAGTGCGGAGTTAGAGCCACGGTTATGGGGGGCTTTCATCCAACTGCGGTTCCAGAGATATTGTTGGCGCACCCTCAAGTGGATCTCGTGGTTCGTGGTGAGGGGGAATTTACCATGCGGGAAATTGTTGAAAATGGCACTCTATCACCAGAAGGAATGTTAGGGGTTTCCTACAAAGATGGATCTAAATTAATTCACAATGCGGATCGACCCCTCGTTGAAGATTTAGACACCATTCCATTCCCAGCACGCCACATAAGATGGAAACCATATCTTTATAAGTTCTCTTATGCACCGGAAAAAAGGGCAGATCAAATTTCCTTCTCCCGCGGCTGTTATGGAACCTGCACTTTTTGTTGTGAACCCCGTATGTCCCAGTCCCACATCCGTTTTCGGTCCCCTGAAAATATTATTGCAGAATTGCAAGAGATAGTGGAATTTCATCACCATCGACCTATACATATGTTGGTTGCAGACCCGGATATTATGGGAAATCCAAAGCATCTAGACAAAATTTTGGATGCTTTATTAGAATTACAAGAGCAGTTGAAGCATAAACTAGCCTTCAATGCGATGGTTACATGTCGTCGGGTTGCAAAGTTTCCTGAAGTCATGGGAAAGATGTGTAGGGCAGGTATAAATAAGTTTTGTATGGGGGTTGAGAGTCCAAGTAACCAAGATTTGAAAATGACGAAAAAAGCAACTCTCACAACTGAATTACAACAAAATGCAATTCAGATCATTCGAGACAATAATGGGGTCGCTGGAGGAACTTACGTTATAGGTCTTCCATGGCATACAAAAGAGGAAATCAAAAAGTTTCCAGATTACGGAAAAAAAGTTGGTCAGATGTATGCGGCCTTTGGGATTGCTACACCTTTTCCGGATACAGATTTTTATGACGATCTTAATAAAAAAGGGATGATCTACGAAAAAGATTGGAATAAATTTGATGAAATGCATGGCGTGTTTTCTATTGATGGGATAAAAAAGGGAGAGATGGAATGCTTAAATGCCTACTGCTTGGGTCGATTTTACACCCCGGATACTATTTTCGATCAGTTATCAGTAAAATCCAGACGGGAAAATAGAAAAATTCACTTTCTTGAATTTATCAGTGCGTACATAAATGGGCTCTATTACATGACACATGGCGGTCTGAGTCTCAGAAAGTCCCAGTTCAACCGAGACGGCTTCTACTTTTTCAAAGGTTTTGGTGAAGCACCAAACGTACGCCAACGGACGAGTAAAATGCATATCCATTCATTCATAGAGATGAGTCGATTCCTGCACTTGCTAGGATCGCAAAAAGTACAAATTTCAATCATTCAAAATCAACACCCGATTATGAGCGCAATCATCAAGACGAATGACCATGCTCTAGAATGGATTGATACCATGAGAGGTAAACTGGATAAAGTTACAATTGATGTAAATGTCCCTTACGAGATTTTTGGAGCAAATTCAATCACATCAATGTTGATGATGGTTATTAATATCGTAGTTAAGCCGCTTCTGAGTCATCGTCTGAAAAAATTCTTTAACCGACTCCGCCTCTACCTCGCCATATTTATAGAGGTGTCCCTCCGCATAGCTTCTCGATTTTGGAATGCGCATTAAAATTCCGAAGACCAATATCCCCTTGACCGTTGGCGTAGTGGGGGGAGAGTTCAAAACAAGCTTTTTTGTCCCCACTACTTATGGGTTCAAGTGATATCTTGCTGTTTTTAGATTAACTCTCATGTTTATTATCTCAAAACCGATATATAAATAGAATAGGGGCAGTTTTAGTTCCTTAGGGTGGTGTTTCTAGTTAAAGGGGCATTTTACCTGTACGCATTTAGGGTTAATTTCTGAGAAGACGCATTTCTCAGGAACATAATTCAAATCTGCTTTAAGATCAAAATTTTCAGTGAGAAACTCTAGAGCTTCACAGATCGCGTATTTTAGTGATCTTTTACAGCAATGTTCCATATTATCTGCTACTTTAAGTAACACTCTTGCAGTCATTTTATTAGCTAGCGATCTCTCCACATCCTTTGAAGGATTTGCACCAGTAAAGATACTAATAACAATCCCAGTACCGACACCTGATCCACAACTACCAAAAAAGCCACAATACCCGCCTGGAATGGTTGCCCCACGTTTAATCGCTTCTAACACATCCTGAAATGCAATAGGGGTGCCGTTTAGTTTATTTACACCAAGATTTTTTAGTGCAGTAAGAATTGCAGCCGGAACTAGAAAATGATGTTCTGGACCATATATCTTGAAATTCGGGTGCTTCATTATTTCATCGGCAATTTGAAAGGGATCTGTGAGGCGGGTTTCTTTACAGAAATTAATGGTTACCTCTTTAGCATTTTTTGAGTGGCATTGGTCACAGATGTAATGACCCTTTCCACAATAAATTTTCACATCGAATTTTTTCGCACAATAATAACAGGTTATGGTTTTTTTCTCATCTGATTCAGAGAGATAAGTGAGTTCCTTGCCACATATCTCACAGGTATCGTATCTTTTTGTCATAGTCTGAACACCCTAATTTGCTTGATATGAACGTAACTCAGATAAATTAAATCCCTGAGACGAGTAAAAAAATTTCATTCTTGTGATGAATTTAGAGGGAATGGGGTAAATTACAGGTAAAAAATTGGTTCTAAGCTAAAGGAAAGATTATATAATAGATATTACGCTGTAACTTTTCATTAAAAAATGAAAATTGAGTTCGTTCCTCGGTTTGTGGGGAAAAAAGCCCCCTGTTTACAAAACTCGGGCCGCTTCTCTGTTTTTCTTTCCTATACTAAACTATTCGTGAATAATTATTTATAAAGCGGGGAAAAGTGGGGTTTAAACGCCTTAAACTGGCGTAGTTTGAAGATAGATTCCCTAAAAAAAAACAAAAAGTCGGGGGTTCTTTATAAAGAAAATGGTGGGATAGGTAATTGTCTAGGATTTTTTTTGGTGCGCATAGATTAGTGATATATCGCTGTATTCTAGGCGCATTATTGGGTGTAAAGTTTGCCCACTCACTCTCTGAAAAGCATCTTAACATTGCCCTTGGGATCATAATTCTAGTCGTTGGAGTAATCATGATCTTGCATTCTTTTGTTGTCTTTTGCTTTAGATTGGATAAGAAAACAATTAAGAAGAGAAGGAATTATATATAACTCTAAATGGTTAAGTGAGGACTAGATAGACAGTACCAAATTGCCATTGTGGGAGTCGAAAGATGTCATCAATGTTAATATTAGAGCGATTCAATAATGCTTCGAGAAATTCAATCGATATGAATCCAAAAGTGCGAAAAAAGGCAATAAACGAGTTACTAGGCATCTACTATGACGCCCCTGAGTTGAAGGTATCAATAGTCTCCAAACTTGAACAATTAATGGGGGATTCACAGGAGGACGTCGCGAATTATGCGAAACGAATACTACAAAGAGTGCAGTCTGGGCAGCGTTATCGCCCCACTTATGGGCAGCCGGGGTACCAACCTACGCCTAGTCGAACCTCGACAGCGGGGACATCTAGTACAGCGCAAGGACCCAGAGAAGTCAAAAATATCGTAGCAAACGTCGTCTGCTGCGTTATAATGGTTGTTGTATATATTGTCATACAATTTTATGTCTTTTAACTATCCCAAAAAACTGACAAGTAAATAGGTAATTACGAAAAATAGGGTGATTGAGAGTAAACCAAATTTCACCAAATTATGAACGCGAATCCCCCGCCGCGTTTTCGTACCAAAACTCAGCGCACCCGTCGGGCAGACATCGATGCAAAGACCGCAGCCGATGCAGCTTTGTTTAGGGACTTCTTCTAGATCTTCTTTTATAACCCGGGGCATAATGTGCATTGTACATACACTCTCACATTTCCCACACTTTTTACATTTTTCTGTATCACGATATAACCCAAAAATGGATTTTCTTCCAACTAAGCCTAGTAAAGCCCCAGCAGGGCATATATATGCGCACCATGTACGTGCGCCAGTGTGTAGAGAGAGAATAACGATTAGTATGAGGAAGGATCCGAACCAGATAATGGAACTAGGCATATGAGTTATAAAAAAGCCAATGGGATCTGAGAAATCCGTATAGACTACAAAAAAGGGGCATACCTCACAGTAGAGCCCTAACTGGGTGTGAAGCCGAATCCCCGCGATACCCATAGAGAGGGTACCTAAGAGCGTCACTATAAGAAAAGCGTAGGCGATATCTCGCCACTTTTCTGAAAAACGGTGTGTAATTTTGCGCTTCAGCCAAGTGAATGGGCGAACAGCTAAACTTAGAGGACAAACATCTTGGCAAAACGCCCTGGAATAAAAAACTGCTGAAAGAATCCAAGATATAAGCCAAAATAATTCTAAAAACAAAAGGGTTGTTGTGATCGTCGAAAAA
>JAEOSY010000033.1 GCA_016840125.1 Candidatus Helarchaeota archaeon
AGATACATTGGGTGGTGACGATTGGATAGCTTTAATTCTGGATACGTTTAATGATGAACGACGGAGTTTTGATTTTATTGTTACTGCTCAAGGTGTTCAGTTTGATCAAATTGAAGCACAGAGTGGGGAAGATCCCGGTTGGGATACGATTTGGGATTGTGCGAGTAAGATCACAGATTTTGGTTATGTTGTAGAGGTTGTTATACCTTTTTCCTCACTAAGATTCCAACGAACGGATGGGCCACAAATTTGGGGATTTGATGCAGTGCGGCGCTATCCTCGTGAACATGCCTATCACATTGGATTGTTTCCAAGGGATCGCAGTAATAACTGCTATATGTGTCAGGCTGTTAAGATTAAAGGATTTGAAGGAGCCAGTCCTGGCCGAAACATTGAAATCAGTCCAACTACTACAGCTTTTCGTTCAGATGAAAGGCCAGATTTTCCTCATGGTGATCTTGAAAAACGAGATCAAGAAGCAGAATTTGGTTTGACTACTCGATGGGGAATTACACCGAATATGACATTGAATTTTACTGCCAATCCTGATTTTAGTCAAGTAGAGGCAGATGCAAGACAACTTGATATCAATCAGCCATTTGCTTTGTTCTATCCGGAAAGGCGTCCTTTTTTTACTGAAGGAACTGACTTTTTCTCTGCTTTAGAACAGATCATTTATACAAGAACAATGAGGAATCCTTCCTGGGGTTTAAAACTTACAGGTAAAGAAGGAGTCAATACTGTTGGTGCATATTTGATGCGTGATGAAATAACAAATCTCATTTTTCCAGGAAGTCAAGGTTCCAATCAAACCTCACTTGATATGGAAAACACCTCATCTGTTTTTCGCTACAAACGAGATTTTGGCAGTCGATATACTGCAGGACTTATGGCAACAGATCGAGAAGGAAAGGATTATTTTAACCGAGTGTATGGATTTGACTTAGATTTTCGTTTCACACCAACCAATCAAATTCAGTTACTGGTTCTTGGCTCCAGCACAAAATATCCTGGTGATGTCGTAAACGGTTTTAATCAAACTGAAGACTCATTCAATGATCGCCTAGTTTCATTTGAATATGATCATTACACAAGAACCTGGGGTTGGTGGGCAGATTATGAAGAGACTGGTTCTAAATTCCGGGCAGATTTGGGTTACTATCCAAGAGTTGGATATCGAAATGCTGAAGGAGGTGTGCTTTATAATTGGAATGCTCCTCAGAATTCGTGGTGGTCACAATTTAGAGTGGGGAATGAAGTGAACTATTTTGAAGATCAGGATGGAAATCTTCTAAACAAAAGTGCTTCACTTTATTTTTCTTACAATGGAACAAGTCAATCTAGTCTATTCCTTAGAGGTTGGAGGACTAAAGAAGCTTACAATTTTCAGGAATTTGATCAGACCTTATTTTTAGTTCAAAGTGGATTTTGGCCAACAAGCAATCTACAATTAAATGTATTTTCCTTATTTGGTGATCAGATTGATTATGCAAATACTCGATTAGGGGATATGTTTCGTCTTGTCTATTGGATGACTTACAATCTCGGCACACACTTTCGATTTTCTCTAAATCATACTTATGAACGGATGAATGTTCAGGATGTGCGTTTATACAATGCAAATATTAGTCAATTATCAGCCGTTTATCAATTTAATGTTCGCACTTTTTTTCGATCAATCATACAATATGTAAATTATGATTACAATCCAAGTAACTATACTTTTGATATTGATTCAGAGTATAAACGTTTTTTTACACAATTATTATTCTCATACAAAATTAATCCACGAACAGTGCTTTTTTTAGGATATAGCGATAATTACCAAGGTGATCAAGATATTAAACTGACTCAATCAAATCGGACTTTTTTTATTAAATTAGGATATGCTTGGGTGTTATAGATAGTTTTAAACTCTATTCAAAAATCCTCAATAGAAATGATTTCAATATCTTCTTTATTAAATTTAAAACTTTCATGATAGTCATCATATGATAAGGCCATCAGGAGATTCTCTGGAGTTACATCTATTTTACTTTGAATGCTTGAAATAGAACTGCCGAGAGTGTGAATGAGTTTATCTGGGAGTAACAATGTAACTTTTTTCATGTTAAAGTTCCTATTTTTTGAAGATTCCAGATAAATATCGGAAGAAAAATCATTAAATTTTAGCAACATTGACTTTTTTGTAGAAAAGTTCTTGACTTCCTGAGTTAAATATATAAAATTTAGAAGATTTCAAAAATAATTCTATCAAACAGAAAATTTGGGGATTGATGAATTGTTTTCTTTTCTGTCTTTTTTGAATTTACATTTGACACTGCTATCTCTATTCCAGATGTCTCGGACTGACGGATGAATTCTAATAAAAGTCGTTATAAATTTCTTAATTCCTTTTATATATTGCATTTAGTATATTGTTAAAAAATAAATGCTAACAAATTGGAGGACCTATGAGAAAGTTATTAATTTTAGCATTATTGCTCATCTTTGCCCTACCATCATTGTCTCAAACACCCTTTTGGTTCCCAGGAAGTCTTGAAGAAGCAAAACAAAAAGCAACTGCTGAAAATAAGTTAATCTTAATCGATTTTTTCTCTTATGGTTGAGGCGAGTGCAAGTTGCTGGACAAGCAATTCTTTTTTA
>JAEOSY010000398.1 GCA_016840125.1 Candidatus Helarchaeota archaeon
GCTACTAGAATTTTTTTTCCCCGTAGAATTTGCTTAACCTTTTGAAGTTTCTCTTCTATAGCTTCATCCAATAATAACACCTAACTAATGAACTCCATACTAGAAATATAAATTTTCAATTCAGTCAAGAACTTTGAAAGAAATATTATAAATATAATTGAAGATGTGTTTTAATTGAAATATAATCTCTTAAATTGATACTCAGAATCTATTAAATTTCATATTCTAATTTGAAAATAGAAAAGAACAAAACAATCATTCCGATTCTAATCCAATGAATGTGAGGTGCATGTAAATCCCACCGAAATCACTCCGCCAATTCAAATATTTCCAAAATCGCTTAATCAAGTACCGCTCTAAGAAACATACCACAAACCAAGCCATTGCCCAAGCCGTGTCTAAAAATGAAGCGATCAAACTTTTGAATGAAGTGATGGACTCAAAGGATATTGATCCCATTAAAATCCGAGAAATTTACGCGCGGATTATTGCTCTCGGAAAAAGGCGAGTACCAACGATGAGTCCATTCAACCCCCCAAAGGGATTTTACATTTGGTCTGTGGTTGATCACGGTGCCGTGCATCTGAAGTTATTAGGGCGGAATGTGAAAGAAACTATTATCAATTTGGCTCATTTCGTTCTTCAAAACGCTTATGATGTTGAACGCGTTCAATACAAATATCACTTCATCCTAGTTAAAAAGAAAATGCCTGTCGGTCAACTATATTTTGCAAAGGCTGGACGACACCGCCGTGAATGTCTAATCGCCAAGATAGGAAAAGAAAAACTTCTCTTTCATTTTGATAATGAGGGGCTTTTCATTCACATCACCCTTCATTGCCCACACACAATTAAATCTTTTCTTCTTCCCTACTTTCAACAGCTTGAGCGGGAATTTGCAACATTATGCTGTCCATCGCTCCCATCTTCCAACTAGGTCTTTTGCGGACCCTTCCACGGGTTCGTGCACCTTCGGGTGCTACCGTAGTGGATACTCCGCTTCCTCAATTTGTACCTCGAAATTTTATTAAGCCTTGTAAATAATGGGATTCTTATGGTTGTAGAGGAATCTAAAAATAAAAATCAAAATCGGGGTGGCTCCTTAACACCTGGACGAAGCCCGATTCCAGTCGCCCTTTACAATCATATCTCGAATGGTGTTAAAATCCCCCAAATTTCTGTAGTAATGCCTGCTTTTAACGAAGAACATGCAGTCGGCGATCTAATCGACCGTACTGAACGAGTATTGCAAGGGATTAGAGCGAATTATGAAATTATCGTTATTGATGATGGCTCTAAAGACCAAACGTTAGAAATTTGTAGGGAGAAACATGTGGTCACAATCCATAATCGCTATAATACAGGGAAAGGTTATGCGCTACGAGAAGGGTTTAAAATTGCGCGCGGCACTGTTATTATAACTATTGATAGTGATGGAGAACATATCCCTGAAGAAATTCCACTTTTATTAAAACCAATACTGGATGGAAAAGCCGATTTCGTATTGGGTACTCGGTTTGCTCAAAACCCAGAACATCCTATTACTACAACTGTTAATATTTTGGGTAATAAACTCTTCAACTTCTTAATCTACCGTCTAACTAATCGATATTTTACTGATACGCAATGCGGATTTCGTGCATTTAAACGGGCTTGTCTTTCGAAATTAGAACTTAAATCGTTCGGATACGATATAGAAACAGAAATTATTATCCAAATAGCAAGGCAAAATATCCCTTTTTGCGAAGTTCCAATTAACAGCCCTGTCACCTACTTCCGAAAATCGAATATCAATCGAATCATTGATGGTTTTAAAATTCTTTTTACTATTTTTAAAACTCGTCTTAACTATCACACAATAAAGTGAGTTAAGTGGATAAACTTCCACTGGTTTCCATTGTAGTGGGCGTCCGGAACATGGAAACCACCATAGGTGATTGTATTGAAAGTCTTCTAAAACAGGACTATCCTTCAATTGAAATAATTATTATTGATGATGGATCGGATGATAATACTTCTAAAATAATTCAAGAATATCCAGTTAAGCTCGTCAGAACGGAAAAAAAAGGGATCTCTCATGCACGAAATCATGGTTACCTTCAAGCAAAGGGTGTGTTTGTAGCCTATACAGATGCAGATTGCACTGTCATACCAAATTGGCTCTCATCTATGATGCCACACTTTCAGGAACCTCAAGTCGCTCTTGTTGGAGGTGCCACCATCTTCCAAACGGACGGGAGCTGTTCTTCAATCTATCGTTATGTTGAGTTTGAAAAGCGTAATAATAATGTTCCAGAAGGGGACGTCAATTGGGCAGGTGGACCTGGATGTGTATTTCGGAGAAAAGTCCTGCAGGAAGTGGGTGGATTTAACCCTAACTGGAAACACGGCGAAGATGCTGAAATCTCCTTTATAATTAGCGAGAAGGGTTATAAAATTATTAAAGAACCCCACGCTATTTCTTATCATGCTCCTGAAAAGGGATTTGGTAAGTTAATACGTAAAGGATACCGTGATGGGTCTGCTTACATGAGGGTAACACTTTTCCACATGAAAAAATCTGTTCAGAACCGGTTCAATACTACTTGGTACTTGCCATATGACGTGGTTTTTCAACCAATCCTCTATGCATTGCTCATTATGAGTTGGCCTATTTTGGCTATTCTCCATTTAATTTTTAATTCTACCATAATACTGATACTTACCATCATTAGCTTCGGAATTTTTTCCTTTTTATTCATTTATAGTTTCCTACCTGCCACCAACGTTGCCAGAAAAACTCCCTCTAATAAAAACAAAATTAAATATTTTTTTGGGGCTTCATTTTTACATATCATCAGAGGTTTCGCTTGGGGATTTGGGTTATTATTTGGAACAATAAAGGCCATCAAATTAAAAATTACGTCTTGAGTTGAGATCGGAGATAGTAAAACTATCAATAATATTGCTGAACCACAATAACAGCAATCTGACTATTGAATGTTTAAAATCACTAGAAGATCAGAGTTATTCCGATTTTGAAATAATTATTGTAGAAAATAACTCAAATAGAGATGAAAAAGATAACTTATTTTCATATATTAAGAGCCTAAATCAATTATATCAGGAGAAAATCCAAGTATTAAGGAAGACAAAAAATTTTGGATTCGCTAAAGGAAATGATATTGGTATTGAGAATTCAAGCGGTGAATATATATTATTATTAAATAATGATACCGAATTCGAACCCAAATTTATCCACAAATGTATCAACTTTTTTAAAAATGATACAATCGATATAATGTCACCTAAAATTATGTATTTTCATAATAAAGATAAGATCTGGGATGCTGGAGGGTTTATCAAATTCTTAACTCCCGGACTTTCCTGTAGTCGTGGTGCAAGAGAAATTGACAAAGGGCAATATGATTTCATCACTTCGCCCGATTATGCAGCTGGATGCTGTTTTTTCATTAAGAGAAATGTTCTAACTTCGATTGGAATGCTGGATGAAGACTATTTCATTTATTTTGAGGAAGCAGATCTTTGCAGGAGAGCGAGAAATAAAGGCTTTGAAATAATTTTCTACCCATATGCAAAAATTTATCATAAAGTCAATGATATATTAACAGATTTTCATAAATTTCTTCTTTTCCGTAATAAATTTATTTTCCTGCTGAAATTCTTCCCACTCTATAAGATTATAATCCAATTTGTTTTACAGCCCCTTCAAATTATTGCCTTTGCAATAGATCTGAAACGAAAATCAATCAGTTTCAGGACTATTAGAAAGTGTTTTAAATTCATCTTCCTGGGCATACGAATGGGATTGTTAAAACGGTTTGGTAACTAAGGATTAAACTGGTTAAATGCGTATAATAAGAGTCATTCCAAATTTTTATCCAATAATGACGGGACCTGCCAACCAAGCTTTTCATATTTCAGAAGAGTTAGAAAATAAAAATATTAGTTCTCCAATTTTAACATCAACTTTTGGGGTAAAAAATAATAAATTCATTGAAAGGTTTAAAAATGTCAAATGTCTCCGATTTAAAGCAATATTCAACCTTTATCAGTATTCTATAACTCCAAGGATAATTGAATATCTTCTGAAAGCAAAATATGATCTCATACATGCTCACTCCTATCGAAATTTTCAATCAGACATTTCTTATTTGATTTCCAGGTTGAAAAATAAGCCTTTTATCTTGAATCCCCACGGTCAAACAAAGAGTTATGTCTATCTGAAAGGATCAAAGACATTTCAAACCCCCTATCGATTATATGACTTTTTAACGTTTAGACAAGTATTAAAAAAAGCAGATGCGATAATTGCAGCATCCAAACAAGAATTATATGAAATA
>JAEOSY010000399.1 GCA_016840125.1 Candidatus Helarchaeota archaeon
ATATCGAAATCATCGAAAATTCCTTCAATGTTGAGTGATTGTAATTTTGTCTCTTTTTTTGTGAGAATTGGAAATGGTTCATAGAGTAACTTATTGATTTCGAATATTTTCGCCATAATTTCGTCATATTGATCGAAATATTTCCCATCTAGCTTATGTATGGAATCCATAAATTCGGAAAATTCCTTGGTGACTTTTGGTTCCCTAATTCCTTGTATGAGGAAGCACTTACGCACCTTTTCTATCAGAGAATCGGGTAAGGTGGCCTCACCCAGTTCTAGTTGATATTCAAGGGCTTCCCGGTAAATTGCTAAAGCATAATCGGTCATACCTAACGCATAAAAAACATCTCCAAATTCTTCAAGAATGGTAGGAGATTTCTGAGGATTTTTCTCCAGAAGCTCTTGGATGGAATCAAGATTTTTCATTGCATTGGAATACTTTCCAGACAAAAATTGAACGATAGACATGCCGAGCAAACTTTTAAGTCGGATTTGATCATCCCCAAAATCCTTTGATACTTCAGAGACCAACGCGTATTGCTCAAGCGCCTCTTTCCAGCGATTACTAAATACAAATAAAAGTGCGTTAAGTAGCATAGCCATCAAAATAAGGCCCTGTTTTCGAGCAATGAACCCAAAAAGCACTGTATTGTCGAAGAAACGTTTCGCTTCGGGAATCCCTCCAATTGTGACGCTGGCTAACGCGTGAAGAAAATTAATCTTAGACAATTCATCGGCAAGTAGGATTTCAGGAGTGTGATGGGTGATAAATTTGGCTTTTTCAGCAAAATAGAGATTTGTCAGAATGCGTTCCACTTCCTTCAAAATGTCAACTGCCCGAATAGCTTGATTATTGGTGAGATATCGATAAATTAACTGAGTATCCTTACGCAAATGCATAATTTTTTCCAATAAGGGTACCAAGTATTTTATCTCGCTCCTTTGTTTCTTACTGAGCGTATCACCGAGATAAAATCTCTGGGCCAGCCAAATCTCTTGTTTAATACGCTTTTCCGGATCATCCTCATCCAAACATTCTTTGATTTCCTCTTGAAAGCTCACCTTTTCTTCTGAAACATTAATCGCGCGCTCAATCAACCAGGATAATTTTTGATGCGGAGGGTAAATATCTTTTCGTTCGAGCACATATTCAATTTCAGCTCGTTCAACCAGCTTACGGAGTTTTAAAAAGAAGCGTCTTAGCTGTTGAACTCGAATATTTTTCGCAACTTTTAGTAAAAATGCACCACAGGATAATACTTTAATCTTGGATTTTTGCTCTTTTTCCACAAATTCGCTTAATTTGAAATCATCGGAAATGATGTACCCTTTTTTATTGACTCCGGCGAGCTTAGTAGCTAGAACTGCAAGAGAAAGGTCTGGATCTTGAGGGACCAAATGAGAATGGCGAAATTTTCCCTTTAATTTCTGAATGGAACTACTTTCAACTGGTTTTACTTTGATAAGTTCCTGAAAAGTCTTTGATTTAGTTTGTGAGTAATAAATATGCTTAATTTCTCTGAAAACCTGCTCAGAAATATAAAAATTCCAATTTAAATTCAATTTCGCCTTCTTAAACATTTCAAAAAATTTTGGGGTTTTCGTCTCCTTTATGGTTATAAAGAAGTTTGCATCGAAAATGTAATACTCACTAGTCTCAGATGCCATCCAATCATCTCTAATTGCAATTATTATATTATTCTCATTAAGCTTTAATATACTATCTTTAGTTGAAGGACGTATCAAATCCGCCTATACAACTGATATAGGAGAAAATTAGTGAGAATTTAATTTTCCATCTTAGTGAGTTCATCAAGGAAGGTCTTCAATTCTTCTGGAGTTAAATTCGGTAGCTCTCCAAGAATTTCTTGTAATTCACTCTCAGGAATAGGTAGTTTTTGGAGCGTTTCAATTACCTCTCTGGAAGAACCACTCAAAGGACTATTTAATAATGTGGTGAGCTCAGGATCTTTCACTGCTGCCAAAGGGATATCCTCTGCAAGTATTAATTGCAATTTTTGCTGCATAGACATTTCTGGTCTTATTCGCTCACCTAATGCATTTATCCATTTGTCTCTTTCTGGGGAAAGAGCAACGGTGGGTTTCCGCCGAGAACGAACCACCAACACTGCCACAACCGCAGCAGCAGCGGCAGCTATAGCTATAATAACATACATAAGTGTGTTATCTTCGGAGGGTTTGGCTTTTACTGTAAAGAAACCACTAAGTATCTCCGTTGTATGTCCAGCCCCATCGGTTGCCGTAAGACGTAAGCGGCATTGATCTGAATCTGTCGCAACTGAAGGTATTGCCCAGGATTCGGCTCCATCATTCGCATTTGAATACCCACCCGCATTAATATCATACCAATGGGTTCCATCTAAAGTATATTCAATTCGGATGGTAATAGAACTTGCCGTATCATTAGCGATCCAGCTAATGATGAAGACATCGCCACTGTTTAATGTTAATCCAACTATAGGCAAGCCAAAGGAACATGAAGGATCTTGCAAATCGATGATAAACCGATCGGATGTTGTTGTGTTGGTATGAACTGCACCATCAGTAACATTAATCCTAATCAAGCATTCATTCGAATCTTCTGATGGAGTAATCCAATCCAAACTTCCGTTGTCCAAGAATGAAGAGCCGATCTGTTGCCAATTAGTACCATTATTCGTGGAATATTCTATAGTTACATATCGATTTCCAGCTCCACCAGTCCCAATCCATTCAATTGTAAAGAGTTCGGTCGCATTAATAACCGTTATAGAGGTAGGATTAGAAATAGTTATACTGGGATAAGTAATCCAAATAATGAATGGATCATCAGTTTCATTAGAAATGGTAAACCCAATTGTATCAGTGGCATTAATCCGCAAGAGAAAATCAACGGAATCAGTCATTGGGATTGCCCATAATTCAATACCATCATCAAGTGGCGAATAAACACCCGCATTTATCTCTTGCCAAGTGCTCCCATTATTATCAGAATATTCAATCGTAACTGTACATGGAGAAACATCAACAACAGTCCAAGTGATATTTAGGTTGGTACCCCCTTGATATATATCAAGTGCAACGGGAGCCAGTATATTTACAACTGGGGCAACGATATCAATGGTGAAGAAGAAGCCATAGGTTGGCAGGGGATTGCCAGCATTATCATTAGCATCAAGCACTACAACAATCACGTCACCGTTCAGAAAAGGTACTCCAGGATTCCAGCTTACTGTGAGACCATCCCACGCGGGACTAACTGGAACTCCGCTAATATTCATAGCAATACTTGTTCCATTTACACCAGACAGAGCATCGGTGATGTTAATAAGTATGGTAGGCAGCGAGTTATTAACATAGGCAGCCACTGGGGCGTGCCCAGTCACTACAGGATCATTCAGATCGATGGTGAAGGACCAAGAAGCAAAGCAGGTATTATCAATTGTATCGTTTGCCGATAAAGTGATCTGGACTAACTGCCCATGACTGAAGGGTATAACAGTTAAGTTCCATACTTCTCCGGTTGCATTGTCATAATTTGCCTCAACTTGGACCCCATTTACAGTTAAATTGATAGTCCCGACAACTATGTCTAGGTGCGGGGAATCAATGAACGCACCAATAATAGGAGTCACATCACTCAAATACGAATTGTTGAATGGCGACACATCCCGTATGGTGGGGCGGGATAGATTTATTAAGAAACTCCATCGGTACTGAGGCATTGGATTCCCCACCATGTCGGATGCATCTACAGTTACATTATTCCAAACAAGTTGGGGTAAGGGCGCAGGTGTGAAGGTAACATTTACACCATCAAATGAGTGCGCAACGGGATTTCCATTGACCCTAAGGATGATACTACTGGCATTAATCCCACTAGTCATATCGGAAAGAGTCACATTGATCTGGGGTGTTTCGGTTATATATTCTTGTGTATTGTTCGCTGGCAGCTCGGATGTTGCTATCGGCGCCGTGAGATCGACTGTGAAGCTCCATAAGAATGGAGCCATTGGATTGTTTACGTTATCGGCAGCGTTCAAGGTAAAATTGATTATATCGTTATCAGAAAACAGAATTGAGGGTGTGAAAGTTAATATCGAACTATTATAACTGAGTTCAGAGTCCGATACGTTATAATCAGTTCCGCCCACATTTAGAATGATTGTACTAGCATTTACACCACTTATCATATCAATTAGAGAAATATTAACCATTGGTTGGTTGGAGTTCGTGTAGCCACCATTTGCAGGTTGGGGGGTGAGGGCAACAGGAGAAGAAATATCAACAGTATAGAACCAAGCATACGGTCCCATGATGTTTCCTAAATTGTCCGAGGCTTCTACTTGACAGAAAACCACTTGCCCATCTGCAAAGGGACTTCCTGAGCTCCAGCTCACGGTGGTTCCATCCCAAACATGAGGTCGGACAATAGAAGCTACTGTCAAGACAATGGTTGACGCATTCACTCCACTCATGACATCAGCTAGATCCACACTGATGGACGGAAAAGGAGTGTTTACGAAAGTACCAGTAGAGGGAGTCTCATTACCCGCCGAAGGACCTGATATGTCAATAGTAAAGAACCATGTAAGTGTGAACATCGCATTCCCAACGCTATCGCGGGCATCCAAAGCGATATCGATTTGCTGCCCATCTGCAAAAGCGGAGGATGGATTGAAGGTGACTGTGGTTCCCCCGTAGCTCAATTCGAGATCGGTGATGTTATAATCAATCCCTTCAACATTGAGGTTTATGCTCGAGGCATTAACCCCACTTAACAGATCCTCTAAGGTGATGGTGATCGTGGGTTGGTTATCCGCAACATATGCAGCGCTAGGGCTCGGACTGGACGCTTGAGGACCTTCGGTGTCAATAATGAAAGACCAACTGTAAGTGGCCATTGAATTTCCCACGTTATCTTGGGCATCAATGATTACTGGAATTACCGCGCCGTTTGGGTACGCAACACTTGGGGTCCAATTTACTATAATATGATGGGCACTCAATCCCTTCTTGTAGAATACATCCGTATCCGAGCCTTCACCTGACAGCTCAGTCAGATCATCCCAGATGAAATGTAATTGCCCGTGATTGTCAATTGCCATTCTGGGATTATCGGAGTTCAGAGTACTTTCTGTAGAAACCACTTGGATTCCAGTCCATTGTTTTCCTACAACATCCCAGTATTTATAAACTACATCGCGATCCGATTCGCCATCCCAGTCTGTATCATCCATCCATGAGACATAGATATTTCCTGCAAGATCCATCTGAATATCCGCAAATTGAGAATTCCCAGGACAATCAAAGGAAAGCACATCAGTTGTGTTAACATAACCAGTCCAAATACCAATCGACACATTCCAATGTTTGTAAAATATCGCCTCATTTGTGCCCCACCAACCATCCGTATTATCGTTCCACGTGATGTGTACAACTCCCGATTGATCCGCTATGATTTCTGAATTACGGGACGCCAAGTTACTTTCTGTCGATATGACATCCGTCGCATTAATATAACCTGACCAAACTTTTAGTGTAGAGTTCCAATATTTATAAAACACATCACGGTCCGCGCCTGAATTCCCATATACCGCATCATCTTGCCATGAAATATGCACATTTCCAGCAGGATCTACTGCAATTGATGGTTCATTAGAAAACATGTCGCTCTCTGTTGAGATAACATCAGTAACATTGACAAAACCCGTCCAAATACCTATGGTATTATTCCAGTATTTAAAGAAAATATCAAAATCCCCTTCACCATCCCAATCGCTCGTATCTCGCCACGCGAGATACACATTACCTAGCGAATCCAAAGCGATTGCCGGATATTCGGAACTACCAGCACTATCAGAAGATACAACATCGGTTGTATTGATTCGCCCCGTCCAAAGCCCTGTCGTCATATTCTTTAATTTATAAAATACATCATTTTCACCGCCATTCCAGCCAAAATCCGTGTTGTCATTCCAAGCAACATGGGGATTCCCATCTGTATCTATCGCAATCACAGGCAGGTACGAATCAGCAGTACTTTCCGTTGACACGACTTCGATCGCAGTCCAGTTCCCAACCGTCGCATTCCAACAGCGGTAGAAGATATCCCAATCACCCCCCGATGCGTGGGGGAAGGTATGGTCATACCACACCACATGCACATTTCCGAGTGAATCCACCGCAATGGCGGGGTGGAAGGAGGTACCATCTAATCCTTCCGAAACCACTTCGGTCGAGACCCATACTTCCTGCCAATCAAACGAGACTATAGACCCATTCACCAGCATTTGCACAGAGGAAATGTTAACACCAGATAGATAATCAAAAAGTTCAATTTCAATATTAGGGGTATCATCTGAGACATAGGAAGCATTTTCAGGCCAAGGATTGATTGCGTTGGGGGAGGTCAAATCAACCGTGAAAGCCCATGTATAAGTGGTCATTATATTTCCGACATTATCAATAGCATCTAATTGAACATCAACCACTTGTGCATTAACATAGGGACTTGCTGGTGACCAACTCACAGTCGTCCCATTCCAACCATGTATACGAACAATACCCTCCACGGTCAATACAATAGTTGTTGCGTTGATATCAGAGAGGGAATCGCCCAAGTTCACAGAGAGGGTCGCGTATTCATCGCCAGTATAGTCACCATTCGCAGGCGCCGGATTTGAAGCTTGTGGCGGATCTAGATCAACCGTGAAACTCCATGAATATGTTGTCATCATATTCCCTGCGTTATCCTGAACGTCCACTTCAACCGGAATAATTGCACCGCTTGTATATGAAATGGAGGGTGTCCAGTTAATCCGAATACCATTCCAGCTATGTGATACAGTTGAACCATTAACACGCATTACAAGTGTTCCATCATCAATCCCACTTAGAAGATCAATGATACCCAACCCAATATTAGGGGTTGAACTTGCAATGAAAGATGAGTTAATTGGATAAGGATTGGATGCTATTGGTGCATCTAAATCAACTGTAAAATTCCATTGATATTGAGACAAGACATTTCCTACATTATCTGTAACATTCACCTCCACCCAGATTTCTGATCCACTTAAATAGGGGGGGATTGCAGTCCAATTGAGGGTGAAGTATGAAGATGGAACTTTCTTTTTATAGAAGATATCGTGATCAGAACCCGAGTTCTGCCAATTATAGTCATCCTCCCATACGATATGGAGAAGACCTTGATCATCCACTGCAAGGTCCGGTCTGTAGGTATATTCACTAGTAGTCTCAGGAGCGATCAGCTCAGCTGCGGTCCATGCACTATTTGTAGCATTCCGGTGATTATAATAGATATATCTTCGAGCATTCAGGTATTCGTACCACGCCACATGCACCTTGCCGGTATTATCCACCGCGAGTGTAGGAGAGTAACAGGCCACAGAGCTCTCATTAGAGACCAACTCAGTCATTGTCCAAGTGCTTGTTGAGGCGTTCCAACGTTTATAAAAGACATCGATATCCGTTCCTGAGCCCGCATAGGTTGAACTATCAAGCCATACAACATGGAGATGCCCATTACTATCTGTTACAATCGCGGGAAATGATGTAACGGATGGACTTTCCGTGGAAACCGTCTCATTAGGTGTCCAAATCCCTGTAGTAGCGTTCCAATACTTATGGAGAATGTAGCTATTGGCTCCTATGGTTTGATCCCAGATGATGTGTACATTACCAAATAGATCTGCTGTAATCCTTGGAGTTTCAGACCATTCGTTAGTTCCATTAGATATGACCTCGGTTAGAGTCCAAGAATTCGATGAGGCATTCCAGCGTTTATAAAAAACATCACGATCACTCCCACAGCCGTTGTAATCGGTGATATCATCCCAAGTTATATGTACATGCCCTGCAATGTCCACGACAATATCTGGATAAGATGATGTTGCATCACTCTCCGTGGAGACTACTTCAGTGATAGTCCAAATACCGGTGGTGGCATTCCATCTTTTGTAGAAAATATCAGGATCGCTCCCAGATCCGCTGTAATCCATGTTATCATACCATGCGACGTACACATGCCCCCAGTTATCCACCGCAATGGTGGGAGAATAAGAAGTGCCATCACTTTCCGTGGAAACCACAACTGTGGTCATCCATTGCATCGTCGTCGCATTCCAGCATTTATAGAAAATATCATATTCACCACCAGCACCCATGTAATTTGTCTGATCTCGCCATACTACATGTAAATTACCAAAATGATCGGTTGCAATTCGGGGATATTGGGAGCCCGCAGTGCTCTCAGTAGAGACAACTTCCGTTAATGACCAGTTAAAGTCCCATTGAGTCCAAGTGGGAGTGACGAGAGAACCATTCACATGCATATTGATGGTATCGATTCCGGATAGGGGATCGGCAACTGAAATAGTAATATTAGGGGTGGAGGTTGTAATGTAAGTATCATTTTCGGGGGATGGGTTGAACACAAGTGGTGGGGTAACATCGATAGTAAATGTCCAAATGTAGGGTGCCATAGTATTCCCCGCGTTATCTTGGACATTCACTGTTACGTTCAATACAGCGCCATTAGTATAGGCCCCATTCGAATCCCAAGAGAGGGTGGTCCCGTTCCAACTACTAATGCTTTCTGGTACGCCATTCACCAATAAATTTATTGTTCCAACATTTATCCCACTCAATGCATCCAGTAAATTGAGAAGGATGGTGGGATCATCATTGGTTATATAAGATCCATTCAACGGGTAGGGATTCGAGGCTGTTGGAGGAGTATCATCAAACGTGAGAATGATCTCAATCTGATTTAGGTTACCGACACTATCATTGGCTTCCACCCAGAAATGCACGGTTTGATCGGTGCCAAAGCTGGAGAGATCAATATCACTTGAGCCGATAAATAAGGAAGTCCAAGTCGTCTGAGTTACATTAGCCCGCCAGCGCCGTGTATCTAGCCCTGCAGAATCGGATATAGTGAGATTAATTCGGGACGGTTTTGGAAGGGCAGTATTATTTACTGGTGCGTCTAATACAATTGTTGGCCCCTCAGTATCTATCGAGAACCACCAAGAATAAGTTGACATCGCATTCCCAACGTTATCTTGGGCATCTACAGCTAAGTTTAGGAGAGTCCCATGAGCATATGGTCCGCTCGAATCCCACCAGAGCGTGGTCCCGTTCCAAGTATGGACTTCGAGTGAGCCATTAACCGTCAAGCTGATCGAGGAGGCATTTATTCCACTCAAGGGATCAGCTAGATCCAGATATATAACTGGGTCTGCATTAGAGATTATCGATTCATTCAACGGGTTGGGATTGGAAGCCACGGGCGCATCAAGGTCAACCGTGAACAGCCAAGTATAGGTGATCATCGTATTGCCTAATAGATCAGCTGCATCCACATCCACTTGTGCTGTCATGGAAACTGCGTAGGGCGGAGGCGAAGAGGCTACTTCCCATAAACTATTAATTGTAAGATTTTTGTAAAAAACTTTCCAATCACCACCACTTCCCATATAATCTAACGTATCCTCCCATAAAATATGCGCCGTCCCTGCACCATCTAGGGCGAGAGCAGTATACCAACACTGCGTGGTGGTCTCATTGCTCTCTGTCGAAACCACTTCAATATCAGACCAAATAGCGTTAGAAATATCTAGTACCCGAGAGAATATATCATAATCACTTCCACCTGCACCATCGTAGTCGGCGTTATCTTGCCACACAATATAAACGAATCCACCGTTCACTGCAATTCTTGGATAATTGGCTGTACTCGAGAAGGTGCTAACAACCTCGAGGCTTGTCCAATTTTCGGTAGGCGCATTTCGCTGGCGATAATAAATGTTTCCACCAGCTTGTATTCTCTGATCACGCCATACCACATGTACGTGATCTGCGGGATCGATTGCAATGTCGGGATATCTGGCGGATTGAGGACTCCCGAGGGAAATAACCTCTACACTGGTCCAGTTTCCCGTGGTAATATTCCGGTATTTATAAAATATATCATAGGCATTGGAATCAACTTCACCGAGGTTGGTATTATCATACCAAACCACGTGAGGTTGACCTATTGAGTCAATTGCAATTGCTGCACCTAAGGAGACAGCAGTGCTCTCAGTAGTGAACTCCTCTATGGTAATCCAGCTCCCTGCTGTAGCGTTCCAAGAACTATAATAGAGAGCAGAGAACGCCGATTCATACCATACGATATGTGCTTGGCCTGCGTGATCCACAGCTATGTCACACGAATAGGCATAGCGCCCAGGCGCTATAACATCGGTACTATTGATATTTCCTGACCATATACCAGTGGTCGCATTACGGAATCTATAAAAGATAGTTGTGTCAGTGCCCCACCACCCATCAGAGTCATCCTCCCAAGCTACATGAACATTTCCTGAAGGATCAACTGCAATTGCTGCATGAGTAGCGTCATCTGTACTGTCAAGTGTAATATTCTCCATTAGAGTCCAGCTAAGAGTGGTTGCATTCCAGCACCGGTACCGAACATTTCGAGGGGATGTGTCATCATGCCACACCACATGGATGTTCCCAAGAGAATCTATTGCAATTTCAGGGGAATGGGAAGGTGTGGCTGCGGGAGATATCACATCAAGTGGTCCCAACGAAGGTAATAGAACCGCTGTGACATTAGGATTTACCATGGAACTGTTGATGCGCATCGAAACCGAACTCGCATTTACGCCCGCCAAGGCATCATCGAGATAAACGATAATATCGGGAGTGGCATTAGATGTATAGGAGCCACTTTCAGGGGATGGATTGAGGGCATTAGGTCCCGCCACATCGATGGTGAAGTTCCAATAGTAAGGCGCCATCCAATTCTGCGCTTGATCTGTAATTTGGACAATCACATCAACTACTTGAGCGTGGGTATAAGGCGCAGGTGGAGTAAATGTAACCGTTGATGGGTTTTGTCCCAACGTGCTTAATTGAGGACTTGAGGTATTATATTCAACTCCCTCCACATTGACCGTGAGGGTGGAGAGGTTAACCTCACTGAGTGCGTCGAAGACGACGATCTGGATGCTTGTAGTAACATTGGCAGTATAACTTTCAGGAGCAGGGGATGGATTAGATGCGACTGGGGGGATAAGGTCTGCTCTGAAGAAGAAGTGTGCTGTATCACCCAAATTTCCTAGCGTGTCATTCGCCCGGACATGAAAATACCAAGTTCCTTCAGTGAAGGCAGAAATTTGGGCCCAATTCAGAGCGGTACTAGAGTGGGTAATATTTGGTACCGTATTTGGATTCGCATCATAGGTGTAGTAATAATTATACACGCCGCTCAGATCGGAGGGAGTGGTCCAAGTCATATTACTGGTAGGGGAATTGTACCAAGTTGCGTTATTGGGATGATCGAGTGAGGTTATGACAGGGGCAGAGGGACCGCTTACATCACTCTCTAAAAGATTTTCCCAGATCACAATCCCCTCAATACCGCCGGAGCCAGCCGTTGTCCCAACCAGAATATCCCGATCACCATCAAAATCGATATCTATTATATGAACGTCTTCGGAATAGGTATTTACCCAGCTGCCATAATTAAGAGCTACGGAATCCCAACCCGGGGTAAAAGGACTATGATCATTGGTTAACACGATAGGGACTGGATAGGAGGGTTCCGCAGTAGCGGTTCGACTCATCTCAAAAATATCAGGCCACCCATCGTTATCTAGATCACCACAAGCAACACCCCCACCTCCATAGTAGGAAAATTGGTTGTAAGCATTAACATAGAACCATGGATCAATGAATGGAGTATCATCACATTCCGCAACAGTAACTAGTGTATCACCTGTCGTTCTATAGATGTGCGCTAAAGCGAGATCTGTATCGCCATCGTGATCTAGATCACAAGGTGTCATTCGCCAATCCTCGCTTAAAAAGAATGTATCAACTGAAGTGTCCCAATTGTCAATAAAAGGGCTGTGGTTATTACGCCAGACCACGATCGTCACATCCTTATGATTTGCCGCGATGTCCATCCAAGAATCCTTATCAAAATCGGCGACTTGAATATCTATAAAGTCATCGCCCCCTACACCAACGGTATAAGCACTCCAATTCACTCGGAAGGGCGTGCCGTTGTTTCGTAAAACATAAACCGTGTCAGTGCTAATCGTCGTCAAATCTAAGAAGCCATCGTTATCAAAATCAGCCGCTCTAATCTCAGTAAGTCCGCCTGCTATAGAATTAGTTTGATATTGCTCCCAAGCACCAGCCCACGGGCTATGATTATTACGTAGAACAAAAAGACCATCATCACCAGTCATAGCACAATCCATCCACCCATCGTTATCAAAATCACCTATTTCCAATCCTAGCCCCCACGTCGCACTAACATTCGCTAATTCAAGCGGAGTCCACATACCGAAGGGATCACCATTATTGCGCCACCCATAAAGTGTGCTAGAGTAGTTACCCGATAACGTCAGAAGGTCTAAATCACCGTCATGATCTAGATCTACCACCTCAAATCGTTTTACCCCATCCAATGGGGCGATCGGATTGGATTTATTGAAGAGTGAGGGATTCAAACTTGGATTGAAGCGCTGAAGAAGGTTTTCCGCGAGGTAGAAATTCTCGCAACCGAAAGCCGCATCGAGATCACCATCATGGTCCAAGTCCCCCAGCGAAATCTCAAAACATCTGGGTTCTACAATAATTTCTATTCGAGTTGCCCAATTATCATGGAATGGACGTTTATTATTTTGATAAACCTGAATATAACTCTCTTGACCTGTAATGAAGGCAGTAATAATATCATCATAGCCATTGTTATCTAAATCCCCAATTCTCAGCGCACGCGGATTTAATAATGTACCATTTCCTTGCCCAACCACTGTTTTACTCCATCCTGAGGAGAACGGACTGCCATTATGTCTGAACGCCAAAATCTCCTGATTATGAGTAATGCCTACCAAGTCCCAAGTTCCATTGTGATCTAAATCGGCGATTTCCAATGACCGAACGACCTCCGAGTTCTCAATAATATATCCAAGATCAGTCCATGAACCGCCATCATTATTCCTTATAACGCAGATTCGACCTGATTCTGCAGAATAAAGCACGTCGAGCAGCCCATTACGATCTAGATCGACCATTTCAAGGTCATAACACTCTGCTGAGCCACCAATGCTATTCCAGTTCCAGCTAGAATTGAAGGGGTTATAACCCTGGCTATAAGGATTCGCTATAAGATAGAGAACATCAGATGGATCTTCAGCAAAGACGATATCCAAATCACCATCATTATTTACATCCCCAACCTCTACTTTTGTAAATATCTGAAAGGCTTGGCTATATACCGCCGCCATTTCCCAATTTGGGAGCCCAGGAGTCCCATTATTATTCCAAATTTTAACCACACCTACGGGCGTCCCATCTTCGCTTGAGATAAGGTCTGGAGTCCCATCATTATTAAGGTCACCCACTTCAAGATCCCGAACATAACCAAAAGCATGGCCTACTGTAGTTTTTGACCAGTTCCCAAGATCATCAAATGGATCAATTCCAGCCCCTTGGTCAAAGGGATTCCACAAGATGTAGATAGGTGCAGCTGTAGAACTATTATCCGAGGTGGCGATATCGAGATCACCATCTAAATCGAAGTCGGCAAGAACAGCGTTGTGAGTTTGATTAGTAGAGCTCTCCAAAGTTTGAGCAAGTAAATTAATATTGCACGAATCATCAACTTGAATAGTGAAATCCGCGATTTCGCCTATATTACTTGCCTGATCCATCGCCCGCACTCGGAAATACCAGGTGCCTGAAGTCAGACTAATGAAATTGACGTTTTGAGCAGTCGTATTACTATCTGCTGTGGTGGGAACAGAGGATTCATTCTGATCTAATGTATAATAGTAATGGGAGATGCCTGATGGATCGTAAGCAGTCCATTCAATGGTACCATTGGGGGAGGAATAAGCAAAATTTTCATCAGGATGAGTAGGAGAACTGACCACAGGCGCTCCAGGTCCATGTTGATCAACACCGGTCACGCGTTGGGTGTAGATGTCTATTTGCATACTATTTCGCATATCACTCCACACCATCATGGCTTGGTAAGGGGCAGATTGCATGGTACTATGACATTGTGGGAAATATTGACTTTCTGAAGCGCCACATATCTGCGTACCATTTGCAGTTAATAGTGAGTATCCCGTTGCATTCACGTGTTGCGCGAATATATCCGAATCGAACATGCTGCGCCAATCAGACCATGCGATGATCGCACCGCCAAACCCATCACTAGCTATTCCGGGTCCTGTTTGTGACTCACCATAATTACAAATGACAATTCCATTTGCAGTCCATTGTACCTGCCCTGTACTGTTTATTTTTTGTGCATAAATATCCCAATTATCCCTATTATCACCCCATACAATGATGGATCCACCATTCTCATCTGAAGCAATACGGGGTTGGCTCTGATCTCCGCTCTCTACACAAATCGCCGTACCGTTGGGATTCCATTGTGTAGCTCCTGAAACATTAACACGCTGCGCATAAATATCGCCTCCGTCAGCCCGTTCGTCTTCCCACATAATGATACCACCATCTTCTCCATCTGGTACAATCAGGGGTAATCTTTGATTATTAGCCGCCGTACAAATGGGGACACCATTAAGCCCCCACATAGGGATCCCCGCCTCAATTCGTTGAGCATAGACGTCTTCACTCCCATCCCGTAGGTCCTCCCAAGTAATAATAGTGCCAGAAGTCCCAGATAAAATAAGTTCAGCTCTATTTTGTTGTCCTGATGCATTGCAGATTACGATCCCATTACTAGTCCATTGAGGATCCCCAGAGGAATTGATATGCTGTGCGTAAATATCATAATTAGGACCCCTATCATCTTCCCATACAATATAGGCCCCGCCAGCGCCATCGCTCGCAATCTCAGGCCACTCTTGACCACTTCCTGCGTTACAGATCACGATTCCATTAGTGGTCCATTGTACCTGCCCCGTAGAATTGATCCGCTGGGCGTAGATATCATAATTGAGATTTCTGTAATCAGCCCAAACGACAATAGCTCCACCAGCGCCATCGCTACAAAGTGCAGTGGGGCCTTTGGAGCGGGAGGGCCAAGTATCGCAGATGATTGTGCCGTTTGGATCCCACATGTACTGTCCTGAAGCAGCGATCCGCTGCGCCCAAATATAACTATCTCCTGTGTTTGCGTGCCAGGACATGATCGCCCCACCTGCCCCATCAGTAGTAATTTGGGGGTGATCTTGCTCTTCTGAAAAGTCGGTATGGACGGGTACCCCATCGGCGGGCCACGCATCGATAACAAATTGGAAGTGATCCGCGTCTCCGAGATTACCTAGAGTATCATTTGCGCGGACATGGAAATACCACGTTCCATCGGGAACTCCGGTGAAAGTTGTCATGTTGATGAAAGTGGTACTATTCCCAGGTGAGGGAACAGTATCACTAATCTGATCATACATATAGATATAGTTATATACGCCTGTGGCATCAGTGGATTCCGGCCATTCCAGCGTGATGTCTGGCCAATAATATGTGGTCCCCTCTACAGGGTGAGTGGGAGAGGAAACAATAGGAGTGGAAGGACCCTCATTATCGGCATCAAAAACGCGCTGCAAATAGATATCACCCACATCGTCCCGTGCATCCCGCCATACAATGATGGCGCTCTTGACATTGCTACTTGTGATTTCAGGATTGTACTGCGCATTTTGGGCGGTGGTTACTGCACTTCCATTGGCGGCCCATAGAGGCATTCCAGTGGAGGTGAGGTATTGGGCATAAATATCGTCCGTCCCAGTTCGATCATCAGTCCATGCAATGATGGTACTACCATTATCAACATGTGCAATGACCGCCTCGTTTTGGTCGCCAGACAAGTTACTTACTGCCACCCCTTGGGCGGTCCACTGATCCTGCCCAGCGCTATTAATTCGTTGTGCATAAACATCCTCATTCCCCGTGTTATTACGCTCATCCACCCATGTCATAATCGCACCCCCATTATCATCAGAGACTATTGCGGGGGATAATTGATTGTTAGCCGCCGTGCAAATTCCCAACCCATCCAAAGTCCAGTGGTTAGAACCTGAGGAATTTATTCGCTGTGCATAAATATCAAAACTACCCCCCCTAAAATCATTCCACGTGATTATAGCGCCCCCAGCGCCATCGGGTGAAAGTTTGGCATTAAATTGAGTACCAGGTTGATCAGTAACTGCCACTCCATCGGTGGTCCATAGGTCATTCCCAGCCAGATCTAGCTTTTGGGCGTAAACTTCAGAGCCAGATCCGCGTTCATCTTCCCAAACGAAGATGGAGTTGTTAAATCCATCAGGAATGATTTCGAGACCATTCTGCGCGAGGCCATCTGTGATTACGCCAACTCCATTTGTAGTCCAGAGCGTGTCACCCGTCGCATTAATCCTCTGCGCAAAAATATCATAATTACTATTCCTATAATCTTCCCAGACAACATAGGCCCCACCTTGGCCATCTCGTGCAGCTTTAGGATTGATTTGTGATGCAGTTTGTGAAACAATCCGTACCCCATCCGTAGTCCACTGCACATCACCAGTTGCATTGATGTATTGGACATAGATATTCCAGTTTGAATCACGCCAATCTTCAAAGGCAATGATTACCCCCCCATTTCCATCAGTGCATATCCCGAAGTCATCTTGGTTCGCTGGATCCGTAACAATTGCGGTTCCATTAGCATCCCAGAGGATATTTCCATCGGAATCAACACGCTGAGCATAAAGATCATAATTCCCGATTCTGAAATCTCGCCAAACAGTTATTGCACCACCCAACCCATCAGAGATGATTTGTTGTTTAAGCTGTGCGTTAGCCTCTGAATTAATTACCGTTCCATTATCATTCCCCCAAGGAAAGGTAATAGAACTCAAATTGAGAGGAATGGAATCAGGAAGAGAATCCTGATTAGTATTAGGATTTGGTGAGTTTTGTGACAGATGATTAGGAACTAGTAAGAAGGATAAACAGAAAAGAGAAATAAAAACCAGAAATTTAGTTTTTCGCTTTAATTTCAACCGCATAACCCGAGTCACATCCTAAAAAGAAGTAACAGAAAATTTCACAATCGATTCTTAATTTTGTTAAATAATTAAGTTGAGATTTATAAAACAATGAGGACCATTTGAACAAAATCCATAAGAATGAGTTTGAAGTTTGTTTTAAAATAAGAGTATTTCAAGAACTAATAGTTAAAGGGTATCCTATGAGCGGGACGAACTTAACCGAGGCAGAACAGAAAGTTCTAGAGATTGTGGATGAACTTATTAAGCAGAACCAGTTGATCCGAATAAAAGAATTGTTCGCTCTTGCCAAACGGAAGCTGAAATTTCCAGATATTGAAGTAGAGCAAGCGGTCTGGAGTCTAATTTCAAAAAAATATATAACTGATGGAACTAAACTTTCTAAAACTACAGTTTTAGAGAATTTCAACCGCCAAGAAATACTGAAATACATCTTTGACAATCCTGGAGCTAATATAAGAGCAGTTAGATCAAAGATGAGCATGGGAGCCTATTTAACCTCGTGGCATCTTAAGATTCTAGAGAAGTTTGGGTATATTCGGAAGAAACCCCATAAAAACATGTTTCTAATCTTTCCCTACATCCTCAAGGAGGAGGATGAAGACGCTTTTCTTGTCCTCAAGGATGATAAAGTCATTGAAGTGAATGAATATCTGTTTGAACAGGAATCCATCACAATAGAAAATCTCATGGAAAAATTTGGTTTAGACCAACCTGATGCGCAATCCTATCTGAATATCCTCTCAGGTGTGGATCTCGTTAATTCTAAAGAAGTGGAGGAAAATATTGTATATACCGGGAACTTTGCCCGCTTAAAACCCATCCTTGATTACTGGCAAGTCAAAGATGAAGAGCTTGAGAAGATACTACCAAAAGTTACCCCAGCTCCGCCTCCAAAAGCACCAACGCCAATTGAGCCAGAGAAGGTTGTGGAAGTAAAACGAGAGTATGATTACTTAGGCGGAAATATTCGATTCAAAATTGCGGTCCGAAATCATAGTAAAACCATTGTTTCAAAAATTCGAGTGATGCTAACTCCGACAGACCAATTCAAGTACGAGTCGGAGGTGAAAGCGGTGGATAATCTTGGACCGGGAGAATCCAGAGGAGTGGACTTCTTATTGACACCGATGACCTGCGGTAAGTCGATGGTTTATGGCACAGTATCTTATATGGATGCGTATGGTAAACCTAATTCACTTACCGTTAATCCGAAAGAAATCTGGGTGAAATGTCCCTTAGTTACCTCCGTCAAGGCAGAATTGAAGGATCTTTTGGACTGGCAGGCTTCACTCCAGTCAGGGATGGCATCGCTTTCCTTTGAACAATTAACCAAAACAAATGCATTTGAACTCGTAACCAACCAAATTTCAGCCTTAGATTTAGCCGTCGTGACTTTTGACGATGAACAGTTTAAAGCAATTTATTCTGGAATCGCAAAAGTGACGAGTACAAAAATGATTGTTGAAGTAGAAACGTATGAGGATACCATAAAACTCGTGGTATGGGCCTCATCGCTAAATCAAGTCACGGGTTTTCTCGCATACATCAAAAATTTAATTGTTGTCTCTCTAGAAATGGCAAAAGGGATTAAAGTAAAAGAGGAGAAGTTCAGCCAGCAAATCCTCAGTGCCTTCGAATTTTCAGACCGTTTGATTCAATTATTTGAGTATTGCGAGGCGAATTGGAATTTATCAGATGTCATAATTTTGCTAAAAGAAATCGTATCCCGTGCACAGCGTGATTTACCGAGCTTACCCCTCGAATTGGGGAACTGGATCTCGGAATTGGAACAGAAATTAGAACCGGAGGCAGTTCTTTGGGATCAATCCGCAATTAATCTCGAGCTCGAGACAATGCGTGATCTTGAGAAAGTTAGTGATCTTATCCGCTCAAATCTCGAGATGTATAAAGCTGCTTTCCAAGAAGATATTCAAAATATTCGTAACATTGAAGATAGATACCAAGAGTTACTCTACACCATTAGAGATATTGAGAAAAAGTATTCAAAACGCATCTTAATATATCTATTAATTATTGATTCTAACTCGGGAATAACACTCTATGAGCACGGTTTTGCCGATAAGGACCTAGATCCAGATTTGGTAAGTGGCTTTCTAACAGCGGTGCAAAGTTTCGGGGTGGAATTGACATCCGATCAGGAAGCAGGAATGAAAAAGTTAGCTTATAAAAATTTTGAGATTGAGATGAACGTAGGAGATCGGATCCGAGCAGCACTTTTCCTCATAGGGGAGAGCACGAAATATTTAATCAAAGCAGTTGTTGAACTGATCAATAAATTTGAACAGACTTATGAAGACGCCTTAAAAGATTGGCATGGGGATATAACTCAGTTTGAAAATGCCTCTGGGATTGTGAAGAAAATCTTTGAATAGAACTTCAAAACTATTTTACAGTAGCTTCTTATACTATGTTTTTTTGGACTATTAAAGAAGATGCAGAGATGATTAGATGGGACTCTTAAGAAGAAGAATGCGTCGGAGACGTAGAAGAGCCTTTGTAACAGGGACGGTTATTGGAGCCACAGTAGCTGGAAGTAAGACAAATCTACAAAAAGAAACAACAACTTTCTGTTCCAAATGTGGTGCAGCAGTGGGAATTGGCTCTAAATTCTGCTCGAAATGCGGCGCACCAACTGAATAAAACTATTAATTCAGTTAGTAGGATGAATCATTAGCTTTAGTGATTCTTTTGCCTCGTTGGCAAGATTAATCGCTTTGTTAATCTCATCCAGTTTAAAGTGATGTGTGATTAATTTCCTCATGTCAATTTGTTTTTGTTCAATCAAATCCAAGCCCATTTGATAATAGTCTGGGGAAGAGGAATACGAACCGATAAAATCGAGCTCCATGGAATATATGAGGTTCGGATCGAAGCTAATTTTCCCATGGTCATAGGTTTCGGCAAAAAACAGATAATGTCCACCTTTAGCAATAAGTTTAAGTCCTTGTTGATAAGCACCTGACTGCCCTACAGTGTTTATTATGGCATGAATACCATGGTTATCCGTTTTATCCATAATAATTTCTTTTAAATTTTCCTCTCTTGGATTGATCGTATATTTAGCACCATTCTCTTTGGCTTTCTGGAGCCGATAATCTACCAAATCAGTCGTGAAAATATCACCACTATTAAATGCCTTCAGGAGTTGGACGAAGATCAAACCAATTGGACCTGATCCAAGGACCAAAACAGTATCTCCAGGATGTATTCCAACGCGATTTAATCCCCTCAAACAACAGGATAACGGTTCCATGAAGGCGCCTTCGTCGAATGAGATGGAATCTGAAAGTTTGAGAGTAGTATTACGAACATTTTCAGGAGGAACACGGATATGCGTCGAGAAGCCGCCAGGATCCAAGTTCGTTTTTAGGTATTGATCACAGAGTGAATCATGCCCCTCCTGACATAATCTGCAGACGCGACAACTTGCATGATGCGCCAGTGCTACACGATCCCCGATTTTAAATTTTGTGTTTTCCACACCACATTCCACAATCCGCCCCGCAACCTCATGCCCCAAAACAATCGGTGTGGATACGGTTTTATGGATTGCCTTATGAACATCGGTGCCGCAAATTCCCACGGACTTGACTTCTACCAGAAGCTCATCATTTCCAATGGTTAAATTAACATCCTTAACCCGAAAATCATTCACATCGTAGTAAAAAGCAGCTTTCAAGTTTACTCACAATTCAGTAATATTTTATCGCACAAGTCTTTTTTCGCGCGTAGAGGCGAAATCATTTCCTTTCTCTATACATTCAGCAGCTTTCGAATCCTTACCTAAGGCTAGGTAGGATAATCCCATTTGCATCCAAGCTTCCGCGTAGTCTGGTTTAAGAGTAATGGCTGTTTCAAAATTATCTATCGCTTTTGAATATTTCTTTTTATCATGGTATGCCATCCCAAGATAAAAATAACCAAAAGAACTCTTAGGTTCAAGTTCGATTGCCTTGTCAAAACATTCAATTGCTTTATCTAGGTCTCCATTTTGCGAGGCGTTTAAGCCATCAAATACCCATTTAAATGCAGTTTTTTCAATTTCTTCTCGTATCAACTTTTCCGCCCCTTACTCATGTGATTTTACAAGTAGTGCTCTAATAGAATAGTAGAATTTTATAAGTTTACTCGAAAATCCTATGTCCAGAAGCTTGTCTTTGACATCCTCTAATTTATCTATATTATAATATTTTTGTGTTAATGTATCGAGGCTCTCAAGACGTTCCCACGGGAAGATAATCCATGCATCGGTTTCTTTAACATAATAATCAGGTACGAACGCAGTCCAAGGCTTGATGTAGACCGTGGCAGTCATGATATAGGCACATTGCTGCTCATTCAAGTAATCCTTCACGATAAGTAAGCTATTCCCAGAATCTGAAACATCATCACATATCAAAATCTTTTGTCCTGCAAGGCTACAGGGTAAAGCCTGGGTAATCAGTGGTTTTTCTCGCTTTTCTTGGATACCTTCGTAGTATGTAACATTTATATGGTAGATCGTAGGAATTTTCAGGAAGTCAGATAACATTCGGGATGGATACGCGCCCCCCCGTTCAACACTCACTATAGCATCAAATTTATGTTTGGCTTGAAGAATCGTTTGAGCTAAATCTCGCGTGTAAAGTTCCATCTCATCCCAATTTGGGATTTCATATTTCATAAGTTCCACCTCCCTAAATTTCTATAATAATTTTTTAATTGCTTCATCTAATCCATCCAGCGATAAATGAAACATGGGGAATACTTTCCCGATGTACCAGATAGTTGAGTTCACATACCAATACCGGGGCTCTACCGGATTGATCCAAACCGACTTTTCAAAGTGATGCTTGAGTCGTTTAAGCCATACTAATCCAGGGGTTGGATTGTAGTTGTAATAATCAATAGATCCTCCACGGGCAAATAATTCGGAATGAGCCATCGAGGCATCTCCGACAATGACTATTTTATAATCTTTATCATATGTTCGGAGAAGTTCAGTGGTTTCAATCGATTCTCTGAATTGCATGTTTTTGTATAGCCTATCATAAATACAATTATGAAAATAGAGATATTTGAAATCCTTAAAGGTTTTCATTTGATTTGCTGCCGAGAAAATTCGATTGACCATCATATAATAGGGATCCATACTCCCGCCAGCATCCATCATTAATAACACTTTGGCTCTATTTTTTCTCGGAGGCATCATCACTATCTCTAATTCACCCGCGTTCTTGCAGGTCTTATCAATAGTTTCATCTAAATCCAATTCCTCCTCAAGACCTGTCCTTTTTAGATTTCTAAGTTTCTTCAAAGCCATTTGAATTTGGCGAATATCTAGAATCAAATCGGACCGGTAGTTGCGAAAATGTCGACGCATGGCAACTTGGATTGCGCTATGGGAGCGGGTTTGCCTCGCCAGACTAATACCTGAAGGATGTTGCCCACCTTCACCGAAGGGAGAAGTACCTCCAGTTCCGATCCAGTGATCACCACCATCATGACGCTCATCCTGCTCCTGCATTCGTTCCTCGAAAAGCCGTCGCAACTCATCTAAAGTTAAGCGCTCCATTGCAGCGAGTTGTTCCGGAGAAAGCAGCCCTTGAAGTTCAAAGGGGTCCTGAAGCCATTTTCTAAGCGCTTCACTTGGTTCAAGAGGTATTTTAAAATCTTTAAATGCTTCTAGGAGCGATTTTCTAAACTTTTCAAAAAAGGGGCTTTGTAAAAGCCGAAGGCGCTCCTCAGGGGTAAACATGTGGATGATATCAAATGGTGCTTGCATCCATTGCTCGAATGCCTCCTTTATATCGAGTGGAATTTCGACACCCTTGAAGGTCTCTAGGAACGCTTCAGTGTAATTATCGTATTTTTCCACCTTCTTAACGAGTAACGATCGAGAAATGTAAAAGAATTTATCGAAATTAGTATCCATTAAGTTTTTTTCCAGAGCATCAAGAAATATAAACCATTCAGTTAAAGTAACCGGCACATTTCTCTTTCTGAGATTATAAAAGAACTCACTAAATACCATTGCATTAAAAACCTTTATCTGATTTATGTTCTTCTTTCATTTGAACAGGTGTTCCCTGATCTTGGAAGACAATCTTCTTTGAGCTAATCTTAAAGCCATTTTTTCTCATCCGTTCATAGACATTGCGCCTATTATCATCCAAATGCCGTTCTGTATAAAAGATGGAAATCATCATCAACCCAATCCCGCTGATAAAAGGAAAGCCATAGAAAAATACATACAGAAAGAATTGGCCAAGGATTGCCATTTCTGAACCTGGTCCCGTTTGGACATTAGTTAAATCTATTGTCAAGATTAAGTTATAATAACTCCAAATAGCAGTGAATCCGGCAATAGCTTTGATGGGATTTAAAGCCCATGATGAGATTCGTTCCACATCTGCAGGGAGGTGGTCTTGTTTGTATGATAAATAATAGACTAGTCCACAATCATCGATTAACCATGAAGAGGGAATGAAAAAGACCATGAAAATATAGGATATTATCATGGGGATAACTGCATAATATAGGAAGTAGTATAGAAATTCCAAAAACTCCGCGGATTCTACAGCTATGCTGGGCAGGGAAGGGGCCAAATACGTATAAAGGTTAATTCCAATTGCAATGGAAACGAGTGTAGGAAATATAGCACGTCGGAACATCTGGAACAAGCTTAACTTTTTTGGATTCTCCATTCCGAGTACTAGAATATCTTTCTCGACGTTTCGATAGAATTTGAATGTGAATCTACGGAACTTCAAGAACCAGATACTGTAATAAGCGGCTGCCTTTTTATAGAGTGCAGGAATGAGCGGAAAGGCGGTGAACCATATTAAGAAAGCAAGAGCCATTCCTAGAATAGCTCGTTCATTGACAGAACCTAAGATGAGAGTTGTATTAAATACACCTGCCATAGTCATCACGATGATGAATAGGAAAGTAATTAAGAAAAGGATGAAAAGGGTAATGAATAGGGGAGTTCTGCTTGGTTTAGTATCCGTTTCCTCGAATGAACTCACCTCTTCCGTTTTCTTCAAGTGGATCTGTTTTCTTTTCAGGAGTAAAATTAGAATTGAGATAACTAGTAAAACGAGCGCGGTTATTACCGCAATAAAATAGTGGATATATTCAGGATAAAGGTGAAAGAGCAACCAATAACTACTTGGACCTTTAGCTGAAACGACTGCTACATTGTCACCTGCGGCAGTTAGAAGCCCAACCCAGTCCGCATCAAAATTGGGAATTAATCCTACATATTCATCGTGATAATAGCCCTGGGTTTTCCATATGGTTGAAAAACTATCAAACATGACTAGCTCTACAAACTCATCCATCTCTTGGGTTGTAGTCAATTCATATATCAAGAAGAGTTTCGATTGGTTATCGAGTGTATATCTCCGGGGTACAAATTTTACATTCAGTTGCGGATAATCAAAGCTGCTGTTTTCTAAGAAGTTCAAATGGGTGCTATTAACAGAAAAAGTCCTCAGGAGATACGATTCTATCGGGTATCTATCAAAAAGAACTAGAAAATCATCCCTTGAGTCCCCAGCAATATCATCAATTCGCTCGAGTTTTCTAAAGGATAATGACTCTATTGAATTATTAAAGGAGTCAATAATAACCCCCCTCGTAGCGTTGAGTAAATATAACCGTGAATGAGTTGCTATCAGAACTTCAGAGACATTATCCCCATCCAGATCTTCCAAGATGAAGTATTCCTCAACAACATTAATATCAGGGGTAGTATTCCAGCTGAGCGTGTAGGTTACAGAATTTGAGGAGTTGAGAAGAAAAACCCAATTCTCGCTGAATCCGACTATAAAGCGATCGGAACTATAATTCAAGAAGCTGATAGAAGAAACCTTATTTTTGGTATATTGATATTGCCGTACAATGGAACCGTTAACTAAGTAGGCAGTAATGTTAGAATGGGCGGGATGGTCGGTTACATTGGAAGTGACTATAATAAAATCCTCGATTTCGTCCGAGAAGTTTGTATCCGATACAAGGATGTCTGTAACGTATTCATTTGTCAAATTTACTTCTCCATTAATGGGTATAATCGTCCCATTCCGCCCTGAGAGAAAGGAATTTCCGAACATGTGGGGGATCAATTCGGATCTATTATTCGTAGTCCAATTCCCTGAGGCGGTTCCATAGGTTAAAAAGAAATCTTTAAGCCCATCACCATCCAAATCAAAGACTTGGTGGATCTTTTTTGCGGGACCGCCAAGTATTTTGTCCCAAATTACCGCTCCGGTAGCTCCGTCATGGAGCGTGACCATCCCAAAATATGGGTTTAAAATTTGACCCTCATCAGTAGTTTCTGTAGGTTCCGCAATTGTTACAAGATCCAGGATGCCATCACCATTCATATCATCACACTGGAGCGTTTGTAAATCATGTGCAAAGGGAAAAGGATTTTCATGCTCCCAGCCTTTTATAGCAGTCATTTGCGTAAAAAAAAGAATAATAAACGAGGACGCTACAATTAGAGAGAGAAGCACTAAGAAAAGAGTTCCGCGCGCCTTTTTCCTCGGTTCTTTCATGTTGGATCCCCTAATAACAATTTTTAATAAAAGCTTCGTTCATCAGTATACCCTTTCTCTTTGGAAAGCATCTCATAATCTTGTTCTTTTTTAATTAAGGCACCCAGAAATGGGAATGTGTCAGTCAGTTCCCTTTCAGAGATACCCGCTTTTATCAAAACGCCGATCCAATCAATAAGTTCGCTGGTGGAAGGTTTTTTACGGAGATAATCAACTTTCCGTAATTTATAGAACTTTTCGAGGCATTGCCACATCAGTTCTTTCCGTACATTGGGATGATGCACATGTACAATCTTTTCCATTAATTCTGGTTCGGGAAACTCGATATAATGGAAAACACAGCGCCGAAGGAAAGCATCTGGCAATTCTTTTTCATTATTACTTGTAATTATCACAATCGGGCGCTGTTTCGCTTTTATAGTATCGCCCGTTTCATAAATAAAAAATAACATCTCATCTAGTTCATTTAACAGATCATTCGGAAATTCGATATCGGCTTTATCAACTTCATCAATCAAAATTACCACTTGCTCATCTGAATTAAAGGCTTCACCAAGTTTGCCTAATCGAATGTAATTTCGAATATCAGAAACTTCCTTATCGCCGAATCGGCTATCATATAGCCGTTGGACAGTATCATAAACATAGAGCCCATCTTTCGCCTTGGTTGTAGATTTTATATTCCAAACGATAAGCCGCTTCCCTAATCCTTTCGCAATGCTGTGGGCTAATAGAGTTTTACCTGTTCCAGGCTCGCCACGTACCAAAAGCGGACGTTCTAGGGCGATAGCCACGTTCACAATGTCTTTTAAATCCGGTGAAACAATATAATCATCCGTCCCCTGAAACCTGTCAAATTTTTCTGTCACAAAACTCACATCACTCTTAACATTTCTGATAAAACACGCTCACTAAAATTCTTAAAAGTTCTTCTTTATAACTGATTGAAAGGTTCTGAATTTATATTTTAAGAGAAAATTCCCAAGCACAATAATATTCAGGGGGATGGTCATCTGGTGGACAGGCAATACATCGTGTTTCAATCCGGGAATCTATTGTTTTCGCAAAATTCGCATACTCGACTAATCCTACCGGTTTGCAAGGGAAATCTGGTAAATTTTTTCGGTTGCGGGCGGCTTGCACGCGGCAATTAGTCATTCGAAAAACACACCGGGTATCAGAAACTTCGATAATTTCTTGTACGTTAATATAAGCATAGAGCCGATATTGAAGAGCTTTGACGAGTGCAGGAATACCCCCATTTTGTGGGATATTATGTCTTTTCATGATTCTTTGAGCTTCTATAACGGTGAAACGTGCCCAAGCAGCAGTATCACGTTCAATGGCAACCTCAATTCCATACTTCTCTTCCACTGCTTGGAACCAGAGTCCATCATGTGCTAACCAATTTTTCGCTGCATCTTGCAGAAGATCAACAAGTTCATCTTTGGTTAATTTTTGTAATTGGGGAAACATGAGTGCATATGCGAGTCATTACAATATAAAATTTTAATTAATGGTTGTAATTATTGTTGGATGATATAGAGTAGTGAAATAAAGCAGTCGTTTCAGCTAAAGATCCAAGTAGTTATTGAGCCGTTATAAGATTAATTTAATATAATCCATCATACTTGTAAGTGCCCATGCGCAAGACCCCGCCCGTATTTTATCCTCAAGGATCCAGAACCCAGATAATGTTTGACTTGCCATGGCGGTTTGAGCTGCACTTAGTGCGGATGAGATACTTATATTTGCTTCTGCTTCCTTAAATTTTGTAATATTTTTCCCCAATGATTCGAATAGACTATATCGTTCTTTAAAAGCAGTTACACCAAAATCTCCTTTCCAACTAGATCCTGCAGTTGCGACTTCGTAACCATATTCGGGGGGTCTACCTCTTCCGAATGAGATTCCATGTATTGGTATATTTGTACCTAGCTCGTATAATCGTGCCCAACCAGATTGATTACCACTATCTTCCTCCCAAGTGATTGTTGAATTATCCAACCAAGCAATTGCATCAGGGATTGGGTCAATCCACTTAGTCTCATTTGTAGCCAGATACATTTCGAGGAGAGCAGTCATAGCTGATACTGTTACCCTTGAACAGATTCCGGGAGGTTCAAAGTCTCGTGCCCATGCAGGTTGATTATTATCATCATACTGTTGTGCCCATCCCGACTGATTAGGAGACCCTCCATTTCCTTGAACATCTAATAGAAACTGGCACCCTCTTTTCGCTGCTTCAAGATATTTGGTCTCATTGGGAAAGATTTCATTTGCCCGAAGTAGCATTAAAACCACATCTTGCAGGGTATTATCATTGAGTGTAACGTAAGAAAAATATACATTATTTGGATAATTGGATCGCTGAATCCATCCCCCTTGAGGTTTCTCCATCGTATTTAGGCACTCAAATCCTTTTTCAAAAGCAGTTTTGTATTTGGTTGCGCCGGTCACATTGTATAAGTCTAATAGGAACTCTAAACAGCTCTGCATCACATTGTCATCTAGGATTGCAGATCTCATATAGTTTTTTGGATGTGGTTGGTATCCAGTACCATCTTCGTATCTCCGTCCATCATAATAAAAACCTCCATTAATCTCATCTTGTACAGCGATTAGGGCGTCCCCAGCATCTTCTGCAACGCTTAAATATATCGAGTTATTCTCAATTTGATACATATCAAGATAAAAACCCGCAAGAAGAGCCGTTCCTTCTTGTAGAGAAAATTCACCTGGAAATAATGGACACCCAAATCCTCTATCGCTATAAAACCTACTCCCGTCTATCTCAACCCACATTGGAAATCCCCCTTGTTGGCGGAGTTTTGTAATAGCCCAGAGTCCTTTTTCAATAGCTTCAAGTATTGTTAGATTTTCGCCAGTTAGTAGATCTAAATCGGGATTCTCGTGTGCTCCCGATGGTAAAAGGTAGGCGGGATCGCTAAAACTCATTGTTCCCCCATAACATTCAGGAAATATTATTATAGAAAATAACCCTCCCATTCCAGATGATCCTATAATTACGATTAGACCAATAACCTGAAGCTTCCTTAGAGTATAATACTTCCTAGGTTCTTTTACTGGTTTTTTTCTCTTTTCTCGAATAGGTGGGCTATTGGATATTTTTATTTTATATTTTTTCAATCCTTTATATCCAATAAAACCACAAGAAAGAAGACCTCCAATAATTATACCAGAAAAAAGATGAGTATTTAAGTACCCAAAGTAGTCTCGAATTGCAAAATATTCGTAGGTAAGAAAAAAGAATAAAGCGAATATTAAAACGAGAGAAAATACTGCAATTGAGGATATTCCATAGATTAAGTAAGCTTTATTGGGTAATTTAAACTTAGTAGTTTTCCTCCCTTCATTTCTTTCAAACATAAGACCAATAATCCCATGAAGGATAAAATAACCTAAAATGGAATAAATTATAAGTGATACCGCCACTATCGCATTAGCTGAGAAAGGATAAGTAAGCACAATAGAATATACAAAATTTAAGAGAATACTAAAACATGTAATTAAGACAATACTTATTGTTATTAGAAAGTAATTGACGAGCTTGGTCTTATTCATAATTTCTCAACTTGTTCTTTTTTAGGCGACCATTATCATGTACCTTTTAATGGAAACATATTTACACCAAAAAAAAGAAGGATAAAAAATTTAGGGGGCAATTAATTTCCTAAAGGGGTCTCCAAACAGAGTATATGCCGCCCAATGCATGATCTGGTTTTGATATTTCTGGGCGATGAATTGGCGTGCTCGTTGCAGCGAAATTCCGACTGAGGCACCCATTAAGAGGTTCTCATAGAATTTCGCGATTAATTCTCGCGCACTAACATCACTCACCGGCCAATTTGTGGAAACAAGGGTGGTGGACCCGGCAAGAATAAAACTCCGTACAAATCCGACTAGTTCATTACCACCAAGGAAACCTGGAATTGCAGTTTCACATGCACTTAATACAACAATCGGACAATTCTTTAGTTTTAGCTGAGTTATTTCACGAGCGGTAAGCTCAGATGTAGAAAAGCGAAGGTGAGATAGGATTGGTTCAGGTGTGATAAAAACGCCATGCCCTGCAAAGTGGATAATAATCTGCTCAGAGGTAGCCTTGATAAAGGATTCTTCTTTGGATTTCTTTTTCAACATCAGTTTGACTTTAAATCCCTTTTCTTTAAGCATTTCCTCGACTTCCTTTGCCTCGATCTCCGCACCTTCCAGATCCATCGTTGGATTGCCTACAACTATCGCAGATTTTTTAATTTTCGGATTTGCTTTGAGAAATTCCATACGTTTTTGTAGGGAGATTCGACCTAAATCTAAACTAAAATTTTTCACCAAGCTATACTTTAAACCCCAAGGCGCTTCCTTGGTTTGTATAATTTCAAAGGGAATAGAATGGAGCTCCTTATGTGGAATAACAAGGAGGTATTGAAGATTTTGCGATTTTTCTAACGCCTCATGGACTTCAGAGGGAATTATTTTTGCGGTGAACGCTTTGGCTGAATTTTTAAGCCCCTTCTCATCTTGCTCGATGAGCGCTGTCTTATAATTCTTAAGTAAATCAGAAAGCTCTGGAGAAGTCAGTTCAGTGTCAAAGAGTTTCATATCCGTGGCAGTGATAAAATACACCATAATCTTTTTTCTTCGGGGGTTCCAGATGAACTCTAAGATTACCCAATTTTTTTCTTGGCGAATTACTTCCAACACATTAGACAAAATATCATAATGGACGGGAGGTTTAACATTTCCAGAATCGATGCATTTCATCCAAATATTTCTACGATAATCCTGTAAATCGTTGTGAAGTTCGCCTATCGCTTCTTCTAATTCCTCTCTTTCTTCGAACGTTGCAGTACCATCTCCACGAAGGACTTCGGAATAGCGCATCCGATGTTTGTAAAGATCTGCCTCCAAAGCTCGCAATTTTTTAAGTGCTTTTTCTTCTTCCTCCATAAGATCGCTCATGTAAGGACAAGCATTGAGATCTTCATTAGCTAACACGTTGATCAGTTCTCGACTCTTCGATTGCTCAATTGCATTAAGGCTTGCCTCGTAATTCTTTTGCAACGCTTCAAGGAAACTTAGTTCATCGTAAATTGGGATAAGTTCTGCTTGAATTGCGGTTCGGTACTCTTCAGTTTGAATGGTTTCTTTTAAATCTTCTCTCAAATCGATGCATTGTTTCAGGAGATCTATTGCCTCCTTAATCTGACCCTGTTTTTCCTTTATAAAAGCAAGATGTTGATAGCAGCGGGAGAGACCCAGGCGATCACCAATTTCCTTATAGAATTCTATTGATTTATTATAATGAGTAATTGCTGAGGAAATATCACCCGAAGGGGCTGTAACCTCCGCAGCAGCTAGATTGAAGTGCCAGAGTGCAAGGTTCGCGGGATCCCGGGCATCTTGCGCTTGAATATTCTCTAGATACCCCCTTTTTGATATCATTCGCACTTCATGGGCAAGAGCTTCCTGATAGTCATCCTTTAATTTGCCAATTTCATCAAAATATTTTTCGGGATCGAAATCGCCGTCCCCTTGTTTACCCACCATATGGATTAAGTCGTTAATTCTTTGAAGACTCTTCAAACGGGTACCCATGGCAAGTGACTCTGAAGCAGAATCCTTCGCAATTTTGAGATAAAGTTTAACCGCGTTTTCCCAATCTTTCATATTATAATAAGTTATGCCTTTATTCCAGAGGCTACGGATATAATCCTTAAAATCATTTAAATCCATGAACATTTCCCCTGCCTTCGTGAATGTCTCAAGTGCTTCACTATAGTTACCGAGATTTTGGTCTGCAATCCCAAGTTCCATCCTCAAGTTGCCCCCTACACTTGAAAGTTCATTCTCTGTGCCTTTTAAGGTCTCAATTCCGTCCTCGAGAAGCGCCCTCGCCTCATCACTCTTTCGAATAATATTGAGAACATGCCCACCTAGTAAATAAGTCTCCGCAAGTTCATACGTATATTTCGTTTTTTTGAGCAAATTCACGCGTTCAGTGATTTGTTGTAAAGCTGCTTCGTACTTATAATCACGGATCAATTCCCTGGCTTTCGTCATGAGTTCATCTGCTTCAACAAGAACCTTATCACGTGGTTTTGAAGGTTCAGTGCGGGGTGGGGGAACGACCACAGGTCGACCGGATGGGACCATCTCCTGCATAGCAGGTTCCTCACTAGGGAGCATCATTTGGGCAGGACTTTCAGGTGTAGATATCGGCATTTGTACTAATTCTTCGATGGGTGGTATAACGGCTTCTGACAGTTCCTCGCCCCCAATATCCATTGGTGGTGCAACATTCATTTCTATTCCTGTAGATAAAACTTCTTGTTTTATACTATCGGCAACGTCAATCACAAGTTCAATTTCTTCTTCTTTCTCTTCTTTTTTCTTCTCTTCTTTTTTTTCTTCAGGAGAACCCATTCTTCTCGCCTCTTGAAATATTCATCTAAGATTAACTTTCTGAGAATACATACTATGAAAAAAGTCCCTAAAAAAGCCTCTTCTAAACTTTTTTATAGGGTAATCGTAAACGTCAAGTCAAATAATTCCTTAATAAGGTGAATTATTATGCCGATTTATGCAATTAAGAAGAAAGACAGAGAGAAAGCACCACAAATAGACCCATCTGCGTGGATATCAGAGCATGCGATTATAATTGGCAATGTAACTATTGGTCCAGAAACAGTAGTTTACCAAGGGGTAATTATCAGAGGCGATTTTGCAAAAATTACGATAGGAGCTAGAAATGTAATTCAGGATGCCGTTTTAATTAACACCGCAGATGGATTCAAAACCAAGATTGGAGATGATAACCTCTTTGGATTTGGCTGCTTATTCCACGGCGCCACTTGTGGCGACAGAAATGTGATTGGGATTGGCGCAACTGTGATGACAGGCGTAAAAATTATGAATGATTGCCTCATTGGTGCAGATGCTTTCGTGAAAATGAACTCCAAAGTCGAAGATGGCCAAAAATGGATTGGAATGGCAGTGAAAGGGGAAAATAAAGCAGGCCAAATGTGGGAGATCGGACGACAATCTTGGCGTAAAAACGGAATGAAACTTAAAGAACAAGATCCGAAGGTTTAAAACACTTTATACTATTTCCTTTTTTTTTGAGATTGATTAAAAAAAAAAGAATCAAGAAAAATAGGGGTAAAATTATTTAATTGCGATTAAATTCTTACTAAGCAGCCGGATATGGCTCATTTCTTCCTTGATGATGTGTTCCATTTTGTCTTTTCCCATTTTTTCCGGAACGACATCCTTCATCCCGAGATAGAAGACAATCGAGTCCTTCTCCGCCGTGATTGCGGACTTGAGAATCTCCTTCATCGAAGATAGATCTATTTCTTTTTTATAGAAAATCCTTGTATCAGCTAATGAACGTAAATACGCTGCGGATTCGCCCTCAGGGTCGAAAACCGTAGAAGCTTTCAGCTTATCTCCTAATTCAGCCCTCATATCTTGGAAAGTTTTCAAATGATCATCTTCCATCGCAGCAAGCTGGTTTAAGAGGTCTTTTTCCGCCGCACCACTCACTTTTGCTGCTGCATCACGGTAAAACTTCGCGCCGTTTCGTTCGAGCTGCTCGGCTACTTCAAAAATTTCATCTGCACTGAATGGATAACTCATTTTTCCTTATCTCCTATTCTTTAAGTTATTTAACAGATAATTCAGAGTTAATATAAATGTTGTAGAAATTATTGCACAAATGGTTTTAGATAAAATTGATGATATTTTAAGATAGACACAAAATAAGTTGGTAAATAAAAAGAATAAATCAGGAGATTGTATAAAACGGATATTGAAACAAATTTGGAAGAGTATTCTTTACAGATTTTCAAAGCACTCTTTAGCCAACAGAAAGAGGTTGAGTTGGAAGGAGATACTTTTCCCATTAATGTCTTCAAGAGTAAAAAACTGAGATATGTCGATCTCTACGGATTCCGATTTATTGAACAAAATCCCGCTAAAACTTCTAAATGGGCGCAGATGGCGAGGCAGGGCACTAATATTATGTGGGTTTTTCGTGGACGTTCCTATTATGCACGCGTGACAGATGGTAAGTTCACGCTCTTAAAAAAGAAGAAGTGATGCTTTAAATTTGAAGTCTTTATAAAAGAGACTTTGATTCATCACTGCGTCCCGATAGCCCAGCCGATGATCCCAGCCACCAGATATATTATTGGTGGTATAAAAAAGATAATTGCCATAAAGTAAGGTGGACCTGTCACGATAATCAAAGCGACATAACTTTGTGTAGCTAAGGAAACAAGACCTGCAATTACAATAAGCATACCACCCTTATTTCTATCAGTAAGCAACATGATCCCGCCGATAATTCCGATGGGACCTATAATTACTGAGGTCCAAAACGTCATGGCACCTGAACCTGCAATATAAATCCCGGATACATACATTACCACCGCTGCAAATAGATAAAATAAACTGCAGATAACCGTAATAACTCCTGTCGCAATCCGTCCATTTTTCGTCAATTCCTTCATCACCTCTTCTTTTTGAATTATTAAAATTGTTCAACTATTCGCTTAAAAAGATTAAGGTTCAGAATTCCGAGCCGACTATTAAGCCAAGAATGCCACTCGTCAGTAGAAGCCCTGGAGGGATGAGAAGAAACGCTACGACAAAGATTGGGACACCAAGTGTTGGAATCCAGTAAAATACCAGAACAATGGAGATAGTTCCCGAAATCGCTGCAAGGATTCCACCCGCAGTCTTGTCTACGAGTAGTAAGATTGCTCCGACAAGTCCAAGAGTCCCTATTACTAACGACAGTAGAAAATTCAATAGATAATTGGCGGGACTTGAAATACCCAGCATAAAGAACATAAATGACATGAATAAATATATACCCGCACCGATTATCCCGAGTACTCCCGCCGCAACACGACCACCTTTCGCCAATTCAATCTTCACCTCATATTAAATGATTAATTATTATTCAGTAATTTTTACAATATAAATCCATCAAGACTAATTTTTTACAAAATTTAAGAAGAATCTAAAAAAAGAAAAAGCGAAATTAAAAATCATTATTATTATTCTGTGGGAGTAAAATGCTTTTCAGAAAGCGCGTTTGGTTTATTTTTTAACTTCTCTTGAAACATTGCAGTAAGTGAGAGGGGTTGAGGTATACCTTTCCTTTTGACCTTCCGTCCTCGCCTAGAACGTCTTAACTTACTCATCGAACGAATAAACTTTGCTCTATGCCACGATTTCCATAATCTATCCGGCTCACCAGAACGTGGGATTTTATTGCACCCACCATATGCATCTATTTTTTTATCTAAACTTGACCAGAGCTCCTTTTGCTCTAATTCCCCTACAGTATAGGACTCCTTAAACTCTTTATATACAAGCGATTTGGGCTTTTCCGTGTTATTCTGGCGATCAGAACAGCGATCTCGTAGCATTTGGGGTGGTATGTATTTAATAAGGAGGTCTTGAAGGTGAACCTGCATTCTTCGTTTTCGTTCATCCACAGGGTAATGGTGGCCAGGATGTATGAAAAGTTCCGAATATTTTTGTTCATTCATGAGGATTTCCTCCCATGGACACAGTAACTCTTTAAGTGAGCGATCATAAGGATCATCGCCATGGGCCATGTAAAGCTCTTCGGTTGGGAAGTATACTTGCCGATGACTTCCATATTTCCTCGCTTCCACGGGGATATTAACCGTCCTTAATACGGCACGTAGAAATCCCATGGTACCATGGCATCCCGCAGTAAAATGTCCCTTTCTTTGATGTTCGGGCATGCCATCAAGCGTACATTTTGTCCCAAGGATCATCCTAGAAACGGGGGGGAATCCTCTATACTGCCAGAATCCTTCGTTTAGATCTGCCCCCCGATCTGAATATTTTGGATGGGGCGGCCCATAGTGAAATAAACCCTTGCACCAATGCAAGAGGTTCCCGATGGTTTTTAATCGTGTATTAGCAAGGAGGTTATTGTGCTTCAGTAAGGCGTAAGGGAGACTGGGGATACCAGGCACACATTCGCCACCTACATCTACTTCAATAATGTAACCACCGAAACTCTCTATATATTTGTAAAATTGTCTACTATCTAGCAGCGTTGCTAAATCGCGGCTTGAATAGTTTAAGAGGGACCAATTTACCCAGCTTTCAGTCTCAACCGCTAAACACTGAGCCACATGTGCCACGAAAATATCCCAAGCATCCTGCACACTTAATACTGTGGGCGGCCATTGGTCGTCTCTTACTTCTTTAATATTTTCAGGGGGATCATTCACCCATACCCATTGATAATTTACAATGGATTCATAAGCTTCTTCTAAATCGGCTTTCTGATCAGAGTTCCAGTTATTATAAGTCATTAACCAATCTTCGGTTTTCCATTTAATCGCATTCCTGATGTGAGGGTGTGCTTGTAACCAATCACTTATCATCGTATATCTCGACCTTAAAGTAATTCTTAGTTATAATGATTAGATCCCAAATTATGATTTATATATATTGAAATCTAAATAGAAAAGCTTTTTAAAAGTAATATTAGGGAACATGGTTGAAGATTAAGAATAAAAAAGAAAAAAAGAAATTGAATTTAGTATTCCCGGGGCATATTCTCGAGTTCCGCTTGAGTAAAGACAGGACCATCAGTGCAGACGTATTTCTCGCCCACCATACAGTGCCCACATTTCCCGATGCCGCATTTCATCCGGTTCTCGAGGGAGAGCAAGATATTATCATGGGGAAAGCCAAGCTCATCCATGACGGGCATCGTAAACTTGATCATTATAGGAGGACCGCAGATGATAGCGTAGGCATCTTTCGGATCGGGAGCGACTTCTTTCGTGACTGCAGGTATGAAGCCGACCCGTTTGGTCCAACCATCCACGGCGCTATCAATAGTTTGATAAAGCTCGATGTCATTAAGACCCTCCCATTCTTCCAAGTCAACTTTGTAGCACAATTCAGCAGGATTCCGAGCACCATAGATAACGGTTACTTTCTTGAACTGGTCGCGTTTCGCTAAAATGTATTTCGTGAGGGATCGTAGTGTGGAAAAGGCGAACCCACCTCCGATGATGACGAGATTATGTCCCGCCAGTTTGTCGACTGGCCAGCCATTCCCAAAGGGACCACGAATACCAACAGTCGCCCCTACTTTACACTCATGAAGGGCATGGGTTACAGATCCAACGCGTTTCACCGTAAAGAGCAGAAATCCTTCCTCAGTAGGGGAAGAGGCAATTCCTATTGGAGCTTCCCCCTTACCGAAGATGGAAAGTTCCGCAAATTGCCCAGGGATATAATCAAACAGTTCATCGGGCTTATTGAAGACCAGTTTGAACGTCTTTAAATCATTTACAGGTTTGTTTTCGGAGATTATTTCTTCAATCGTAGTCATCCAGGGAATATAAGGATTGGGTTTTATATCAGACATTTGAGTCATTTTTTCATTTCACCTCTTAAGATCCTTGAGCTTTTTCTAATACGACGCGAAGGTCGATATTTCCAGGGCAGGCGTAGATGCAGCGCCCACAACCCACGCAGCCGATTTCATTCATCGTTTTAGGATAATAGTTGAATTTGTGCATGATACGCTGGCGTATCCGAGCGATGTGGTTTGGGCGGGGATTATGTCCAGAACCGTGTTTGGTGAAGATTGGGAATTGGCAAGCATCCCAGAGCCGAATCCGCATCCCACCTGTTGGCGTTTCCTCATCAGTCACATCAAAGCAGTGGCATGTTGGGCAGAGGAACGTGCAAGTTCCGCATCCAATGCAAGGTTGGCTGTAATCCATCCAAAAGGATTCATTATCAAAAAGATTGTCCAGCTTCTCAGCAACTAGATCAATTGGAATTTCTTTTCGGATTGTCTCAATGCCTCTTTTCTGAGCAGCTGCTGCATTAGAAATATCTTTCTCACTCGCATCGCCCAGCCAGCTCATCGATCCTAGGAGTTTGTCACCCTTCTCATTTAAGCTTTTCACAACAATTTTATCCCCAATTGCGGTCATAAAGACGTCCATGCCCTCTTCCCCAACTGGACTACCTCCAACTGTAGTACAAAGGCAGGTGGTCAGGGGTTCAAGACATGCCATTCCAATGAGCAGGGTTTTCGCACGACGCTTTTCATAGTAGGGATCGTTGAATTTCCCGAGAGCGAAGAACTTGTCAAGGAGCAGAAAACTTTTAGCATCGCAAGGACGAATTCCGAAGATTACTTGATCCCTCTTGACTGCCTCTGTTTCGATGATTTCAATACCGTCTTTCGATTTCTTGTAATTGAAAAGTACTTCAGCCCGAGGGAAGAACACTTCTTTAGGGGGCATTTTGGTATTGACATATTCCAAAGTTATTTCATCAACCGATTTCACTTCCTTGAATACCGCGAATCCTTTCTTCTCCACAGGAGCAAGCACTTTATAGTCTTTTGCTAAGTCTTCTATGAACTTTGAGAGTTGATTTTTTGGTAATAATTTTTCTTTCATCATAATCGCCTCACTCTGGTTCTGTTATGAATTCCTCAGGGTCCTCCAAGGTGTGTGTGCCCATCGCGGGTGGTGTCTCGGTATCCATGCCAGCAGTAGCACCATAACGGTCTTTTACAATCTTCTCTAATTTCTTGGAAAGCAGTCGAAGATCAATTCCCATGGGACAGGCACGCGTACAACCACCACAGTTAGTGCAGCGTCCTGCTACATGGAACGCTCGAATAAGGTGATAAAACATCACATCTGACATGTGGTTCGTTTTGCCAACCCATTGAGGTTGAATCTGATCTACAAAACATTCAGGACAGTAGCAGAGCGGACAGGCATTCCGGCATGCATAACAGCGAATACAATCTTTGAGCAAATCAGTGAAGTACTCCCACTTTTCGTCTGCAGTTCGTGCATCGAAAACTTTAAGCATTTCCTCCCACTCTCCGGAAGGAGTAAGTTCGACAGGTTCTCCGCCGATGAGAATGTCGCACATAGGAGGGTTATTGACGATGCAAGTTTGGCAGGAAGTTTGAATATATTCTTTCTTCGGAAGACTCCCAGTAAAATCCAATCCCTTGAGAGTAATGATATCATCCTCTACTTTCATTTCAGTAATTTCTCTTGGAGCAACTTTTGCTTCTATCGCTTTTCGATTGAAGATCCCACTGCAAGGCATACCAATAATGATCACTTTATCTCGCTCAAATTGGCCTTCATTAATGCAAACTAGTAGTGAGCGAGCATCACAGCCTTTTACAATGATCCCCACTCGTTTCCCCTTATGCTCAGGTTTCATTAGATAATTTACTAGATTATTAGCACAACAAGCGTTCCAAACAAGTTTATCAACGTCTTCCTTTTTTGTTATAAACGCAGGTGCGGTGCGAAATGACATCGTACCCTTTTGGTATCCAATTACAAGATCAACCTTGTCATTGTCAAAAAGCTTTCTAACCTCATCTCGCATAGCTGATTCTAAAGCTTCCATATTCATTTTACCACCTCTTCACCATTCTTTTGATTGGTCCTAGTTTTTTGACGTTCCCGACTATTTCTTTTATGACTTTCGAGAATTTCTCACCTTCGGCTGCCGAAACCCAAGAAAAGTTGAGCCGTCCGGGTGGAATGCCCATGAACTCCGCGATATCTTTGAGCACCGCAAACCGGCGGCGTGCAACGTAATTGCCTGCGAGGTAATGGCAATCTCCAGGATGACATCCCGATACGAGGACACCATCCCAACCTGCCTGTAGTGCTTTTATAAGGTAAAATGGATTAATTCTGCCGGAACAGGGCACGCGGACAACACGAATATTCGGGGGATATTGTAGTCGGCTAACACCGGCAAGATCAGCGCCTGCGTAACTGCACCAATTGCATAGAAATGCTAAAATTTTCGGTTCCCATTCTTTGGATGGTTGTGTTTTTTCATCTGTTGTTGTCATTTCTTTCACCTTACCGCCTTTATTACTAATGATAATTGCTCATTCGTGAAGCCCAATAAATCCACGGCGGAACTCCGACAGTTCGCGGCACAAGTTCCACAGCCTTTGCAAAGTGCGCTATTGACTACGGCGATCTTACCAAGCCGCTCATCCTCTTCCACAGAGATGGCATTATAGGGACAAACGAGTTCACACAGACCACACCCGGTGCAGCGCATTGGTCGTACCACGGCAGTAACACCCTCGGCTTCTATTTTATCCTTCACAAGGTAGGTTGTTGCACGGGACACGGTGGCAAGCGCTTGGGAGATACTATCCTCAATCCCCTTCGGAGCGTGGGCCAGACCGCATAGGAAAACACCCTCAGTCGCAAAATCGACGGGACGAAGTTTCATGTGCGCTTCTAGAAAGAAGCCATCATCGTTAATTGGAACTTTCAGCATGGGTGCCAGCTCTTCGTTTGCTTCAAGAGAGTTTATGCCTGCGGTCAATATAAGCAGGTCAGGATTTATGGTTAATTCCCCGCTATCGGGGGATTCCACTGTGAGTTTTAGATTATGACCATCTTTTATAAGCACAGGAAGCTTTTTCTCATCGAAAAGGACAAACTGTACCCCTTTCTCACGGGCAAGCCGATAGTACTTCTCTCTAAGTCCATAGGTCCGAATATCTCTGAATAATATCGTTACTTCAGTTTCAGGGCTGATCTCTTTAACTTTCATCGCATTTTTTATTGCTTCAATACACCCAATCCGACAGCAATAAGGATGCTCCTCATTACGTGATCCCACACATTGGATCATGACAATTGATTTCACCTTGCCCAAATCCGGATTGGTGAAAAGACGCTTTTCAAATTCATTCTGGGTCAATACGCGGGAATCATTTCCATAATGGTATTCTTTTGGTTGGTATTGTAATCCACCAGTAGCAACTACAACAACGCCATGATCTACCTCTGCTAATTCTTTATTATCACCATGTTCAATAGTTGAAACAAAGTTGCCGATGTAACCATTGATCGATTTGATACTCGCTGATTTGAAGACTTGGATTTTATCATTTTTCTCGACTTTGGAAATTGTATCCTTTAAGAATTGTTGAACATTATCACCCTCTAAGGTAATATGGATGTTCTTTGAGAAACCGCCAAGTTCCTTCTCCTTTTCTAGAAGATAGGTTTGGTAACCTTGATCTGCAAATCCTAATGCTGCCGTCAATCCAGCCACGCCACCACCAATAACCAGAGCCTTTTGGGTCATACTTAATTGAACCC